>OZ244943.1:2942500-3242500 GCA_965222305.1 Reichenbachiella sp. | reverse complement strand
CTACCGTAGAGACGTAGAAGGAGGTGATAGCTACGAGTTGTACACTGTAGAAAACCAATGGCAGACCCGAGTTGATTTTGTTCAGAACACCTACCTTCCTCAACGAACGGACATTGTATTTGACCAACTCAAAAATGCCGGTCTATACCCCGCTGTTGATGCTCCGGTTTTCAGTTCTGAGGGAGGCGATTTTAACGAACTGGTGGATCTTAGCATTTCCAACACCTCAGGCACCGTCTACTATACTCTTGATGACTCTGATCCACGGGAAATTGGAGGCTCCGTTGCACAAGGTCGGGCCAAGGAGTATTCTGAGCCTGTCAAGCTATTCGAAGATGTGGTGGTCAAAGCCAGGGTGAAGGATGGTGAAAATTGGTCGGCGATTGTACGTGCCAAATTCAAGATTGAAGGCGTGGAGGCCACTCTTGTTAGCGGAGAAATATGTGAAGGTGAGGAGTTTCTCGGTTTTACCGAAAACGGCACGCACTACATCCTGGAGGAATCCTCCACTGGTGCGGATAGCCTGGTGGAAATTCATCTTTTTGTCCACCCCAAGCCTGCAGTGGATTTAGGTGACGATCAATCGGTCGTGGTAGATAGTGAAGTAACCCTAACTTCCAACCTAGACTTTGCCGAATACATGTGGAGCACCTCGGAAACATCGAAAAGCATTACCATTACAGAATCGCTGGTCGGAACCCACGATTACTGGCTGGAGGTCACAGATGTAAATGGCTGTGTTAATTCTGATACGGTAACAATTAGTTTCGAACAGCCTATGAATATTGATTTGACCGAGTCAGGCGGCCTTTTGGTTCATCCGAATCCTACGTCCGGGCAACTGAATATTGAACTTCCTGAATCTCTTGGCTCGTCGCCTGTTAGGATTGAGCTATTCACCATCAGCGGGATGAAAGTTTATAGCAAGGAATTAAATGATGCAATGAGAGCGGAATCTATTGATTTAAAGCATATCCCAAAAGGGCTGTACTTGCTTAAAATAGAGTCGGTTTCATTCCATCGGTCAGTTAAGGTTGTGAAGGAATAAGCCTAGTTTAAATGGCTATTGTGGTTATGTCTTCAAGCCAGACGGGCTCGTACATTCTTTCTTAAGAATCGATGATCTATAAAATCCCTCGTTTTACCCCTGGCCCTAAAGGGAGTCGAGGGATTTTTCAAGATTCACACCCTTTAGGGCTGGGGCAATGAATCTTCAATTAATCGAGTATCGTCCTATTTAATCGTAGTACTATACTCGATTTTTCCACGGTGGTTTACCGTCTGGATGTAGATCGAATCTGTAGTCGCTGATATAATCGCAAAGGCCGTAGAACCACTTGCAAAGAGCGTCTCAGGAATATCATTGGCCTGGACGGTCTTGGCACCAGCTCCTGAGGTTATGTAGTGCAATGGCCCTTCTTTCTTCACATGCCGGATCACGTGCTCATGTCCGCAGAAGTATAGGTTGACCCCCTTTTCGATCAGCCGACCGTTTACGTGATTTCTCATAGAAGTAAGTTCAGAACCCCTGCCCTCTCCGGAGTAAATGGGATGATGGCCTACGGCGATTTTCCAGGTCTTGGTGTCGTCAGAAAAGAGCGAATCCATCCAGTTGAGATAATAGGTTGTGTCTTGCAGGATCACCTTATTCTTGAATTTGCCCTGTTCGTAGTATTTATCAATAAAGGGATTGGTATCCAAAAAGACCATCCGCATGGACATTTCGCCTTGTTCAAAGTCCTTGAAATAGTAATGTCCCGGCATGCTCCAACGGTCACTTACTTCGGTATAGGCTATCTCGGCCTCCGGATCCAGGTGGTAGTCATGATTGCCAAGCACCACGTACCAGGGATTTTTAAGGCCATTCTTAGTAGAGTAAATATCCTCAAAAGAGGTTTGCCACAGCGGATCCGTAACACTGGACACCCCGTCAGAGTAGAAGTTATCCCCGGTGCTGACGATGAACTGCGGCTCCAAAATCGTGCTGACTGTATCCATCATGCGAGCGAGCTGTAGCTGGTTGTTGGCTCCATTTCTGCCAAAATCCCCAAATACATAGAAGTGTATGGCCTCCTCCAAAACCACCAGATCAGTAGGCGGCCCAAAAATCGTGTCGATCGGCGCCACCACAGAATCCGTAGGAATCCGAATTGTATCCGTTGGCTCAATATCCAGTGTATCGGTCACATCCGGCTGCTGTGGTTCCTCTGTCTCCTGGCAAGCCATGAAACATAAAATAAGAAGAGTGAAAAATAGGGGAATGTGTTTCATGGGGTAAAGGTAATAGAGTCCCTTGATTCAATCTTGAGCATCCTTCCGCTTCCAAAAATTAGCCAACACCGACCCTGAGATATTCATCCAGGGACTGAAGATCGCTGAGGCCAGCCCCAGGGTCGCCAGTTTACCCATTACACCCGCCAGGCCTGAAGCCATGCCGCCGTTTTGAAGACCGACTTCCAGGGCGATCGTTCGGGCGGATTGTTTATCGAGCTTAAGCATTCGGCTAAAGAAATAGCCAAGGGTATAACCCATCGCATTGTGCACGATGGCCACTACGAAAAGTAGCATACCTATTTGAATGATGTTGTCCCTGCTTGCAGCAGTCGTCACCAGGGTGAAATACACAATCCCAAACATCGAAAACAACGGCATCCAGCCACTGATTTTGGGCACCTGGTTCACAAGCAAATAATAGAAGGTTCCAAAAAGGATCGCTCCACACAGGAAGTTGGACATCTCAACTATGAGTACTACAGGCTTCTCAGCACCGGAGGTCAACACAGACCACAAGCCGAAATTCATGGCCACCAACCAAATTATAGCTACCCCCGAAAGGGCATAAATCCTTTTTCTAAACTTCTCAGAGAAAGTCTTCAAAGCCTCCGCCAGCAAAGCCGCACCAATGGGTACAATTACGATTTTGATGATTTGAAAACACATATCCAGAAACTTGATCTCGATGTAGGTACCTGCTAAAGTCTTCATCAAAAAAGGTGTCATGATCGGGGCGATCAATGTAGCCACCGCAGTAAGCGTGACCGACAGGGTCAAATTCGCCCGGGCGATGTACACCATCACATTGGAGGCAAGACCACTACTGCATGAACCGATCAGCACCACACCTGCAGCGATTTCCGGCTCGAAATCAAACACCCTCGTCAAACCAAAGCCCAAGAGGGGCATGATGGAAAACTGGCAAAGAATCCCAACCAATACGCCCTTGCCCATTTTGCCTATTCCGGAGAAGTCTTTAAGGCTCATCTGCGTACCCATGCCGAACATGACCAGTTGCACCACGATCAGGATCAGCCATTTGTTTCTGAGGTCAAATTCGCCCCACTTGAGAAAGGCAGAAGGATACGACAACCCAGCAATGATCGCCACCAGTATCCAAAGGGTGTAGCGGTAGCTTTTCAGGGATTCGACAGAACCCAGACCAATGGCCAACAAAACAGAAGCAGCCACAGAAATCAACTGCATCCATTCCGTCCACCCGAACACCCAGCTAATAATTAATACTAAAAACATGGCCCCGGAGGTCCACAAAGAAAGCTTTTCGAGTTGCCGCATCTTATAGCTCTTTGGCCAGAAACTCCATGGCAATCGGAGGGCTCGCCAGGATCGGCACCTTTTTGTCCTCCTCTGAGAGTTGTCCTACCACACGTGCCATGGACGCCTGCGCCAAAACGATTACGTCCACTTGTGTTGACAGTTCTTTCAAGGCAGCAGCTACCATTTCATCGTGCTTTTCGGGGGCACCACCCATCAGGGCTTCAAACGCCCCTTCGCATAATTTAGCAGTCACTTCAATTTCCTTTCCGGCAGCCTGGGCACGCCTTACCACCAAATCGCTTGTAGGGGCAAGTGTGGTGGGCAAAGTTGCCACTACGCCAATCTTAGTTCCTATGGATACTGCCTGATCAGCCATCGGCTGATCCACTCGCAAGACAGGAACCCCTGTCAACGAAGCTGACGCCTCCACGGCCGGACCGATAGACGAGCAAGTCACCATGATGTAATCGGCACCCGCTTCTTCAGCCGAACCAACATAGTCAACGACTCTTCTAGATGTATCTTCAGTGAGTTGATTTCTTTCGATGGTGTTTTTGATCAGGCTGTCGTCCACAATATTGAAAACCTTGAGGTCTTTGTCTGCCAGGTATTCACTGATTAAATCCTGAAAAACCGGCACCAGAGTGGCCGAGGTATGGATGAGTCCGAGTGTCTTTTTCTTCATAATAATGTCTTATTTGATATCTCCTTTTCTTAAAATCTCAAAATAGGCTTCGTCTCCTACCTGTCCCCCCTTGATGTTTACTTCCATGCCATCAATCGGGGAGCCATTTGCCTTTGCCCTACACAAAGGAGCTCCTTTGTATAACGGTGCGATCATTTCGACCGCTTTAATGCTTAGCTCATTCGCTACGGATCCAGAAGTATCCCCTCCCGCAATGACCATTCGGTTAATGGGTGTTTTTTCTAAAGCTATATTGGTGATAGCCCCAAGCACTCTACCGTACTGGCTCGCTGTTCTTTCTCTTATTTCCTCGTTTCCAAGGCCTATCGAATGAAAGTATATTTTCGTTTGTTGCACCCTTGGGTCATCAGGGCCACTACACGTATGAATGATTACACTTTTGCCTTTGGACAACATCTCCGACACCTGATTGGCATACGCCGAAATCATCAGGCTTTGACTGTCCGGATTGAGCACCGTCGGGTCAAGGGCTATTTCTTTAAAACCATGCTGCACCGCCCATTTGATCTGGTTTCCCGTGACAGGAGAACAGCTACCTGACAATACCAAAATGGCTTCCTCTTCTTTAATCGGCTCCCATTTCTTAGGAGCACTAAAAAGCCCTTCTGACTGCCAGTGATCTCCAAGGGCCTTGCCAATTCCAGATGAGCCAACAGAAAAAAGACGTCCTTTTCCATTGGCGATTAGCTCCAGCACTGATCCAATCTTGGCCATCTGATGGTCGTACATTCCATCGAAGAAGATGATCTCGTCTCCACTATTTTTTAGAGCCTTTACCTTTTGAGTAATCTCGTCTTTGTTTTGTTCCAAGTCCGTCAGATCAACCAAGCCCATGGGTACATCAATCTGCTCTGAAAGATGTACTCTCAGATCACTTTCAAGAGCAGGAGTAGTGGGATGCTGGCTCATGGATGGGTGACGGTCGAGCCGAAATATCTCGCTTTCACCAGCCGTGCCCACTTGTGCATAGTGATTGCCAAAAGCAGTGTATCTTCCAAGATGCGGGGCTGCGGCCAAAATGGGTGTAATCTCTTTTCCAAAAACCTCCCAGCCTGCTTCGATCGCTGTACCTATATTGCCAATCTTAGGAGAGGAGTCAAAAGTCGAACAAACCTTGTAGTGAATATGTCTTGGCTCTAGGGATTTCAAAAGCTCAAATGCTGAAACCAGCGCCTCTTTCATTTGATCCGGGGGCATTGCCCGAGTCGTGCCCGCCAATCCTATGGCATCGTAATCTTTATATTCTTCTAGTGTTTCTTCGGAAGGAAGATCCAGAAACAAAATGGTTTTCAATCCCGCAAGCGTCAACGACTCTAGGGCATCTGTCGAGCCCGTAAAATCATCCCCGTAATATGCCAGCTGAACTTTCCCCACTTATTTCTTTCCAAATTTCTGAACTGACTCGCCAAACTCCTTGTACTCTGTGGTAGCTTGTTCCAAAGTTTTTCCATCCACTGCTGCCTGCCATGACTGAGTAATCGCCCTCACGCCACCAGCAGGCCCGGATGGGTGCGCCATGATACCTCCACCCGCCATATACAGCAAATCAGTAGTTTTGGTGGTTCGGTAGGTTTCAAACGCCTGCCCACCCCATTGTCCTGAGGATACTACAGGTAGAATTCCTTCCTTATTTACAAAAGGTTTCAAACAGGAACCAATCGACCGGATCACCGATTCGTCTGACTCCCAAAATTTATTATCAATTCCATTGACATGCAGTTGATCCACACCCGCCAAGCGCCATAGTTTAGAATAGGCCGGAAAATTAATCCCAAGTAGGGGGTGTCTATTGAGCATACCCCAGCCGTTTCTGTGACCGTGGAAAGACAGTTTACCGAGTTTGCAAATTTCTTTTGTGGCCGTCCAACCTACGCTATTGACACTGATCATGGCACAGGTACCACCTGCCTTGACGATGGTTTCGTATTGAGACTTCATCTGATCCAGCTCACCACTAACGTTGAAGGCATACATGACTTTTTTGCCTGTTTTATCAGCATGGTCGTTGATCACCTTCATGATCAGTTTTACCCGTTTATCAAAAGGCGAGTTGGCCGTAGAGGTCATCAGCTCATCATCCTTGACAAAGTCAATCCCGGCTTCCGCCAAAGTCTTGACCAAATCAGCGGTAAACTCAGGAGTGAGACCGACACTTGGCTTGATGATCGTGCCGATCATAGGCCGGCCGGCTTCTACACCGGCCAGCTCTTTAGTACCTGATATTCCAAATTTGGGTCCCTCAAAATGCTGAATAAAAGAGTCAGGTAATTCAAAATCGTCTAGTTTGAGGCCGGTAAATTGTCGGAGTTCGTATAGGTTGCCCTGGAGGGTAGAGATCATGGCGGGCACATTGGTACCGAAGTTGTCCATAGACCAGGATACCACAACTTTGGCTCTTTTGAAACTCGTAGAATCATGATCTCCTGGCATGCTGGGTTCGGATACTTCTTCCAGTTCCACAATTTCCTCCACCCGGGCCGCAAATTGTTCTTTGAGCTCGTGGGTTTCCCCAGGCACTGCCACAAACGTCCCACTGGATTGCTCGCCAGCTAAGACCTGCGCTGCCTTCTCCACCTCATGGGGTGTCTCGATCAAATATGTCGCCCTTATCCTATCCATTCACTCTTCCAATTTTTGTAAAGATGAAAGTGCCCTGTCCATTAAGTATCCTGCAATATACTGCACGAGGTACGCACAATTTTTCAGAAATTGCCATCTCTATAATTACAAAACTTCTGAATGATGAGATATTTTGCCCTGTTTGCCGTGTTAAGTTTTTTCGCCTGTAGCGAAAAATCTAATCAGCCTCTTTCTGAATCTACTCCCCTGGACATTTCCTCCCTTACGGAAAATAAAAGTCTGGTCAATACCTCGGAAAGTAAGTTTGCCAAACTTCAGTCTTTGGGTATTCGAGAAGTAAAACTGACCGAAGGTTTCTGGAAAGAACGCCAGCAAACTGCTATCGAAACGATGATCCCGGAAATGTGGAGAATCTATAGCGACTCAGGGGTGAGCCACGCATTGGAGAATTTCAAGATCGCTGCAGGGCAGAAAGAAGGTGCGCACGCAGGGGCACCTTTTCATGATGGGGATTTCTACAAACTAATCGAAGCAGCGAGCATGGCCTATGCAACCACAGGCGATGAAAAATATGCTCAAATGATTGATGAGGTGATCCCGTTGATCAAAGCCTCTCAAAGAGCCGATGGGTATATTCATACTCCGGTCATGATCGAAGCGCGAAACAATCCTGAAACGGCACAGGAATTTCGTGACCGTATGGATTTTGAAAGCTATAACATGGGGCATCTGATGACAGCTGCCACAGTACACTACAAAGCCACAGGAAAAACCGAACTACTGGAGCTCGCCAAAAAAGCGGCTGATTACCTATACACCTATTGTCAAAAATTCCCCGACAAGATGGCTCTGAATGCTATTTGTCCTTCTCACTATATGGGTGTAGTGGAAATGTACCGTACGACAGGTGACCCAAAATACCTAGAGCTATCCAAGCAGTTCATTGACATTCGAAGCCTGGTCAAAGAAGGTACGGATCATAATCAGGACCGGATTCCTTTTAGGGAGCAAACGGAAGCAGTGGGTCATGCCGTCAGAGCCAACTACCTCTATGCCGGGGTAGCAGACACCTATGCGGAAACAGGCGATGAATCTTTGAAACAAGCCTTGGACAGAATATGGGATGACCTGACGCAAAAGAAACTGTACATCACTGGCGGTTGTGGAGCGTTGTACGATGGTGTATCACCCAATGCCACTTCGTACAATCCAGCCGAAATCCAGCAAGTGCACCAAGCCTACGGTCAGGCATATCAACTACCCAATGCTATGGCCCACAATGAAACCTGTGCCAACATCGGTAGTGTACTATGGAACTGGCGAATGCTGCAAGCAACTGCAAAATCGAAATATGCAGATCTCCTCGAACTTACGATGTACAACAGTGTTCTTTCAGGTGCCAACCTTAACGGCAAAGGATACTTCTACACCAACCCACTAAGCAATAAAACAGATCTTCCGTTTCAAATGCGTTGGCCGAATGTCAGAGAGGAGTATATCTCCTACTCCAACTGCTGCCCTCCCAATACGATTCGGACAATTGTGGAGACAAGTGGTTACCTATACAGCAAAAACGATGAAGGGCTGTGGCTCAATATGTATGCGAGTAGTTCGGTTGGCACGCAATTAGGTGAGGAAGAATTTGCATCGGAGCAAACGACAAATTATCCCTGGGAAGGAACTGTTGAATTAAACATCAAAAAGGCTCCCGCGTCGAAGAAATCTCTGAATTTCAGAATTCCTGACTGGTGTCAAAGTGCTTCGCTTTATGTGAATGGGAAAAAGGTAAAATCGGGAAATATCTCAGGCTACGTAAGGGTAGCTAATACTTGGAAATCCGGCGATCAAATCAAGCTAGTGATGGACATGCCCGCCAAGCTCATAGAAGCCAATCCACTCGTAGAAGAAACAAGAAACCAGGTGGCTGTCAAAAGAGGCCCTGTCGTTTATGCCCTTGAGGCGAATGATTTGAAAGACGGACAAAAGCTTGCTGACATTGTTATCCCTGCTAATATTCAGTTGGCTCCAACCAAAATCAAAATAGCCGGCTCGGAGCTTGCGGCACTCAAAGGGAAGGCCAAAGTGATCAATCGTTACTGGTCTGGTAGTTTGTACCAGGATTTAGATTCCAAAGTAACTACAACTGACATCACTTTGATTCCATATTTTGCATGGGCGAACCGAGAAGAAGCCGATATGGCTGTTTGGTTGCCTTTGGATAGATAACCCAATAACTAATATGATCCACCTCACCCAAATCATCTTTGTGAAAGAAGGCAAGGAAGAAATTTTTCATCAGTTTGAAGACCTGGCGATTCCCATCATGTACGAATACAATGGCAAGCTGATCTATCGTATCAGGCCTACTAAAGAGACATTTGTCTCGCATGAGGAAGAATTACCTTATGAAATCCACTTTATCTCCTTCGACTCAGAAGAGGACTTCAGAAATTTCGCTCAAGACGAAAGAAGAAAGGAATTTCTGCATCTGAAAGAAGAATCTATACGGACGAGTTATTTGGTGAAGGGGGAGAAGCTCTAGCGGCCAATAAGTTTATCGGCTTTCCAAAACTCCATGCTTTTTGTAAATTGTAAGTTGAAACCAAACCTATACCATAATGACAAGATTTTTTCTTCTCTTTATTCTATCGGTCATTTGCCTTTCCTGTTCCACCGATGAACCATGCACCAACGGAGATTGCCCTTGTGAAACAGCTCTTCCAGATGAAGTTTCAAATCTTCCTGGAGAATGGCTACTAACTTCCCTATTGTGGAATGACGAGCCTCATCCCGATTTTGATGCCTCACAAAACACTCAACTAAATATTGAGTATGACTCAGAAGCTTGCGGAGCGTTCTACTACTCTGTTAATAATGGGATTGATTTTTTGCCTACAATTCAGCTGTCCAATTTTGAGTTTATGGACAATCAATTCGGAGCTTTCAACCTGGCTTGGTCAAACACATCGGTTTTATCTCGTAGAATAGTAAACCTTACAGAAAGTACGCTTGAATTCAGATTTGACGTTGAAAGCAATTGTACTGGTGACTGCTTTGATATTATTCCTACCGCAAACCTAATATTCACTAGGATTACTGAATAAAAGAAGAAAGGCTCACCCCACCCTCTTCGCTGGATCGATAGGCAGCCTCTACACTCCGCATCGTGTTGATGCAGTCTTCAACGGAGTTATCAGGTGTTTTCTTTTCACCAGTAGCGGCCTTCATGATTTCCGACATAGTACCAATGAAGGCATGAGGGAACCAGGTACCGTCTATTTCTTTGGATTGCCAAACGGGTTCTTGGCCTTCCTTAGTGATCACGTATTTGAAATGGTCCGGCTGGCCTTTGGGGTAATTGATCAAAACCCCAAAATCGATTTTGATACAGCCTTTGGTTCCTTCGAGTTTGATATATGAATGCTGGTTTTCCAACCCAAAGTCATGACAGTGATTGGTTTGGATGTTGGCACCCAGCATCTCGCCATAGTCCATAATAATGGTCGATCGGACGGAAGCCAGATCACGCATGTTGGGGTGTTTGAGTGTTTTGCAGTAGAGCTTTTCCGGATTCCCGAAAAATGAGCGGATCAAATCCACATAGTGAATGCTATGGTACAAAATCTCCACTCGAGGAATCTCAAAGAGAAAATCCCACAAATGCCAGGGCGTAAATACATTGACATTTACATCAATATTGCACAGGTCTCCAATGTCTCCATTGGTGATCATTTTTCGGGCTTCGTTGACAAACGGGGCATAACGAAGCTGGAAGTTAATCCCGGCGGTCAGGTTTTTCTTTCGGCACAAATCCAAAATCTGCTCTGCCTGCTCCAGGTTTTCACCCATGGGCTTTTGAATCAGTACGTGTGCGTTATCCGGTAGTTTAGCCAAAACGTCTAGTATGACACCACCCGGTACTGCCAAGTCATAGATATGGGTTGTGCCGGCCTCAATCACCAACTCTTCGATGGATTCAAAGACTTTTGGAATGCTAAACTCTTCTGCGAGTTTCATTGACTTTTCTAAATCCAGATCAAATATCCCGGCCACCTCGAACCCCGCCAGCTGATACGCAGGTAGATGTGCATCCCTGACAATACCGCCTGCCCCGATGATATAGATCGGTAGTTTCTTCTTTGGTAGTTCGATCCCAAACTTCATGATCCGATGGAGTTGCCTATAGTAAGTGAAATAACCGCCATTACTAATATCAAAAGTGCTGCTATAAGTGTAATGACAGTTTTGGAGCTACTGCCCACCCATTCTTTTAAAAACAAACCCGCTATCGCGCTAAACAACACCAGCATAATCATGTGGATCGCCCAGCTGGTAAAGGCATAGTCCGCCATTCGGGTATGCCCCAATCCGTAGAAAAAAAACTGCGAGTACCAAAGGCATCCAGTTAGAATGGATAAAAGGTAATTAGACGTGAGAGATTTTCCGCCGAGCTCCGTGCCTCCAAGATATTCCCCAAAAGTTCCTTCCTTTTTGTGCAAAACAAGGCAGTAGATCATGGTGAACAAAAAAGCACCCGTATTAGAAAAAATGTAGATCACATTGCCCTGGTACTGGCCCGCTCCATATTCTGCAGCCACATCGGCAATAGGCTGTCCCTGATCCAACGAAAAACCATAAAGTGCAGAAAGCACCCCGGCAACTATCGCCAGTGTGAGTCCTTTGGTCAGCGAGAACACCTGCTTGTTGTCACTTTTCTTTTCCAGGTCAATTTCCTTGAACCGTCCGGCCAACCCTGAAGCTCCTATGCCTACCACTCCCAAGAACATTCCTGAAATAATATAGCCCGAACCGGGCTGGCTTAGTACGGTCATCAGCTCACCTTTGACCATCGGAGGCAGGATCGTACCCAACACACACGAAATCCCAATAGCAATCGCATAGGTCAATGAAAACCCGATATGCCGGATCGCCAAGCCAAAGGCGGTACCGCCAATCCCGTAGATCGCACCCAGGCCAAATGACTTCCACATGGCATCGGTGGGCGCATTTTTGAGTACGAGCATCAAATCCGGAATGGTGATCATCGCTCCGACGATGGGCAGGATCAACCAACAAACCAACGCCTGGGCTAACCAATACGTCTGCCATGACCATTGCACCACTTTCTTCTGCGGGGTATAACAAAGCGAGGCAGCCGAAGCCCCCACGCTATGAAAGAAAACTCCTCCAAATACACTCATAGCTCCAATTGGTAAAATTTCGCCGCACTCAGGCTCATGACTTTTTCAAGATCATTTGAGTCCAGCAGCTCGAACAACAATTCTTTATAAATCGACCAGGTATGGCTGTAGGACCCTGCCAATAGCGACACAGGCCAGTCCCCTCCCATAAAGCATCGGTCGGCACCAAACTGCTCCAACACAAACTCGATGTAGGGTTTAATATCATCTCCGGACCAGCTTTCAAAATTTCCAGAAGCTGTTCCTTGTCCTGAGATCTTTTGATAAAAATTCGGGTTTTGTGCTGCCTCAGACATCAACTCTCCCCACTTACCAAATTTCTCTTTGGTGGGAATCGGCGGCTGGTTCAAATGGTCGAATACCATTTTCAGGTTCGGTACTTTTTCGGCTACTTTCAGCACCGTCTCAATATGATCCGTCAAAACACCCACTACATCAAAAGGCAGTCCTGCGTCCCCCAATAATTGCAAACTCTCCAAAACAGGCTCTTGCAAAAGCCACTTTGGGTCAGCCTCATCGTGGATCAGATGGCGCATGCCGACATAGTAGGGATTTGAGCTGTATTGCTCCAAGCCCTCTGAGGTTTTAGCTGGATACAGGAGAGGCAGCCAACCGACCACCCCCCTGATCCAATCAGTTTCTTTAGCATTCTTGAGCATCCACTCGGTATCCTCATAATGGTTTTCCGCTTGCACCAATATACCATGGGTGACTCCCGCTTCTTTCCTTTCGTCCTCCAGTTGATGAAGGTGATACGTTTGATTTAGAATGGACTCGTTGGCCTCCAGCCACTGGTAGCGGATGTTTTCCAGGTCCCAGATGTGAATGTGCGCATCTACGATGTTCATGTCGGTTGATTTTTTAAAGTTCAAATTCGGTCAAAATCCGTTCATTATGAAATCCCAACTGCGGCGCACCTATCTCTGATTTCATCAATTCACCATTGATCCTGAGTGGACATCGGGTAGTCTTGACCTCTGAGCCTTGCGTGGTTTTCACCACTAATTCCATATCCAAAACCTTGTAGCCCTCTTGCTGTAGCAACTGCTCATAATCCAGCACCTCCGAGCACCAGATATCTGCAGGCTCCAGTTTCGACAACCAAAAATCCGTCGAATTGGTCGCCAGGTGTTGCGCCAATATTTCCTTGATTTCATCCCTGAGGGTAAACCATTGCTTGGGGTCACTGTACACCTTTAATGGCTCGCATTCCAGCAGTTCTCCTAAGAAAGAAATATCCCCCATCGCCAAAGCAAGATAGCCGCCCTGTGTACGATACACGCCATAAGGCGCCCCAACAAAACAGTGCGCATGATTCTTTGCACTTCGCTGAGGCAGGTTGCCGCCGTTATTCAAAAAGCAGGTCAACACTTCAAACTGAAAGTCAAGCGCACTCTCCAGCATGCTCACCTGCACCAAAGCTCCTTTTCCGGTTTTCAGTTTCCTGAAATAGGCTGCTAAGATTCCCTGAGCAATGTGCGTCCCTGCCAGAATATCCACCACTGCCACACCCATTGGCGTGGGCGGTTCGTCAGCATTATTGGACAGATAGGGCAATCCGGTCAAAGCCTGCAATAGCAAGTCCTGTCCAGGCAAGTCCTTCCAAGGGCCCTGATCTCCATAGCCGTTGATCTCGGCATACACAATGTCTTGTTTGATGATCTTTACTGTTTCGTAATCCAAGCCCAGCCGCTTCATCACGCCAGGCCTAAAGTTGTGTAGCACCACATCGGCCTTGGTCAATAGCTTTTTGATGACCTTGAGATCGTTCTCATTTTTTAGGTCGGCAGCAAAGCTCTCTTTATTTCGGTTGATCGCATGAAAGATCGTGGAGTCCCCATCGATCACCGTATCCGAAACGTACAATTGACGGCAAATGTCCCCACCGTTAGGTTTCTCGACCTTGATCACACGCGCACCCAAATCCGCCAGCCTCAGGCTCGCTGAGGGCCCAGACAAAAATTGACTAAAGTCAACGACCAACAATCCCTCAAGCAGTTTCATTAAGCTCAAATTCTTTAATGATACTTTCACTGTCGTTTCCAAGCTTTGGTGCCGGACGATCAGATTTTAAAACCTTGTCATCCAACTGGATTGGACATCGAGTGGTTCGCTGGCCCTGGCTTCCAATTTCCTGTACCGGGTCTATTGCCTTGTAGCCCTCGCTCTGTGCCAGCTGCTGCCAGTTTTTTAAGTCAGTGGCCCATAAGCCTTCCTTCTGGAGTTTTTGTAGCCAGTGAGCGCTGGTGTTTCCTTTCAGGTGAACAGCAATTACTTCTTTTATTTCGTCTCTTTTAGAAAAAACCTCATCGCTGGTGATTCCGGCTATTTCTTTCAATTCGATGGCTTTCGCCAAAGCGGACAAGTCCATCATCGCCAGAGCCATATGTCCGTCCTTCGTTTCGTAGATTCCATACGGTGCCCCCAATAGGGCATGACCATTGTTGATTTCGGATCGTTTGGGTTGCTCACCCGTGGCGAAAAAGGTCGTCAGCGACTCAAACTGAAAATCAAGCAGGGATTCCAAAAGTGACAATTCAAGCAGAGTTCCTTTTCCTGTTTTCTCGCGATGGATCAATCCCGCCAAAATCCCCTGCACCAACTGCGCCCCACACAGAATGTCCCCTATCGCCAATCCAAATGGCACCGGAGGATCATCCGCACTACCTGAGGTGTACATCAAACCGCTCTTGGCCTGTAGCAACAAATCCTGCCCGGGTTTCTTGCTCCACTCGCCTTCTGATCCATATCCGGAAACAGCCGAATAGATCAGTCCTGGGTTAAGCTGGGAGGTATCTTCATTTCCTAACCCCAGTTTTTCCATCACACCCGGCCGAAAGTTGTGGATCAGCACATCGGCTTTTGCGACAAGTTTCTTAACCTGAGTCAGGTCATCAGGATCTTTTAGATTGGCAGTGTAGCTTTCTTTATTTCTGTTGATGGTATGAAAAAGCAGAGAGTCGTCCTCATCGTCCCATAGATCTTCAATGGCCAGTTTGCGGCAAGCGTCTCCTCGATGAGATTCAATTTTGATTACCCTGGCACCTAAATCCGCCAACCTCAACCCCGCAGAAGGTCCTGACAGGTATTGGCAAAACTCCAATACCAAAACCCCATCCAAAGGCAGGTCAGCCATTTGATTGTAAACTTTCGCGGTACATACTATTGATGTCATCCAAAACACCCTCTGGCGATCCGCCATCTCTCAGATACTTTTGAACCGGATCGCCGGCATGATCCTGAAAATGGAGATAGCCGTTGTACCTCGGGCGAACGTAAGCTTCTTGCAAAGTCTGCAGCGTATTTTCAAAGAAACCGTTACAAATCGTATTGTTCAATTCGCTTTTCCAGGCAGACAAGTGACCGGGCTGACCACCGTTTTGCGTGTAGATTGTTTCTTGCACAGGACCGGACACTACTTCCTCGGCAAACCTCACCGCCCATTCCTTATTTTGGCTGGAAGCAGATACAGCTAGGCCGGTACCTCCCAGCGTGCTTCTCAATCTCTTACCCTGAAAGCTGACCAATCCGGTATAGTACAACAGATGCTTTGCATAGCCCTTGCGGGAATAGTTGGAATATCCGTAAGCAAATGGACAGTACCAATAGTCATCCGTTGTGGACATCAACTCGGCTACAGCGATGGGATTGCACTCAAACATTCGCTTGTCTAGCAATCCGTAAAATTCCTTCATGGTCGCCAATGCCTTAAGCCCGGTTTCCTTGCTGACCACTTCTTCTTTACTGACAAAAGGTTCTTCACCATGCGCCACACAGAAAGTGTAAAAATTCATCAGCAAATCTATTGGAATGGCCGGGGCGGCTACCTTTCCTTCTTTGGCCAGAGCCAGCAAGTCTTCCCAGGTATCGGGCAGCTTTTTCGAGTGAGTCTCAAACAAATCCTTGCGATAGCTGGCCACAGGAGTCGCCGCATCGATCGCCAATGCCCACTGGTGGCCTCCATATTCGTAGCTTGGGTGAGAATAACCCACGCTATTTTCAGATTGGTCTTTTAGATAATCGGCCGACAAATGTTTTTCCAGCGGTTCGATGCATTTTAATTCATTGGCACAGCCGACCCAGGGGTGATCGATGATCAACAGGTCATAGTCGTTGACCAACTTTTCTATCGGAAAGTCCGCAAACTCCTGAAGCGTCCTTTTTCTCCAGGTCACTTCCACGTCAGGGTACAACTCCGAAACCCTTTGGGCGTACGCCTGCAACGGCACCAATCCACGACTATGCCCCCAGGTGATTCCTTTTAGAGTGATCTTAGCCATCTACGACGATTTCTTTTCAGTCAATAAAATATGTTCGCACAGCATCACCAAATCATCATTTTGGTTAAACACCTCTACCAATTCCGTGACCAACCCGTACTCAGGTTTTTTATGGTCTTTCATGTCTTTGATCGTCACTTTGACACGAATAGTGTCACCTATAAATACCGGCTTGGTAAACCGCAACCGCTCATATCCATAAGTCATGGCAACTTCGTTGATGAAGCTGGCGGTCATACCCACAGCCACGCTAAAGATCAGCGTGCCGTGCACAATTCTCTTTTTAAATGGCTGGGTCTTGCACCACTCTTCGTCCATGTGGTGCGGAAAAAAATCCCCGGTTTGCCCGGCATGGATTACTATATCAGATTCTGTGATGGTTCGGCCGAGAGTCGTGCGTTCTTCGCCGATTTTGAACTCCTCGAAGTATTTTTTAACAAACATGTCTTATCAGATAATATCCCCAACTAAGGGATTCTTTTCAAAAGAAACAAATTTGGAGAATCCCGTCCGCATGAAGGTACAGGACGGTTATTGGCCCATCCGGAAATACTTTTATCTAGATTTTCAGATAAAGGTTGTAAATCTGATGTCCTATCGAAGCGGTTTTTCTGCGAGGAAAATTGAAAATTTTCAAGGCACCGAGGCTGGCTTTGTACCGAGCGAAAGTTCTTAGCTTATTGTAATCAATCGATCAAGAAATTGGTCTTTGGGCATACGGTCGTGATGTGTTTGTTTCAGTATTAATAATCGACCGGATGGCCCGGATATATAGGTCAGGGACGCAAATCAAAAAGGTGGACTATAGGCATCATTATTAGCTAGTTTAGCTCGTGCCACCTTACCACAACAACATCAGGAGCCACTTCTATTTTAGGAGTGGTTTTCTTTTTTATCCCCCGCTGATCACGCTGATTATATTTGAACCTTTCAGATCATGGTAATAACCCTTATCCGCGTTAATCTCCGGAATCTGCGGGAACACTCCCACAAGCACAGGACAGATAATTCCTAAGCATCCTTCATAATTGCTAAATAAATTGCATCTAGTATGAAGTACCTCATCTTAGTCCTTTCCGTTCTGACCGTTTTTTCGTGCGCTCAACAAGAGGCATCTCTCCAAATGAAAGAACCAGAAAAACCTTGGGTGTTTTGGTATTGGATGGAGGCCAGTGTAAGCAAGGAAGGCATCACGGCCGACCTGGAAGCCATGAAAGAAGCCGGAATTGGAGGCGCCTACCTCATGCCTATCAAAGGCCCGGCCAATCCACCACTGTTTGAGCCTGTGGTAGAACAGCTCACTCCCATCTGGTGGGAGATGGTGCGACACAGCATGAGTGAAGCGAAAAGGTTGGGACTTCAAATCGGTATGCATGCCAGCGATGGGTTTGCCCTGGCGGGTGGTCCATGGATCACTCCCGAGCTTTCGATGCAAAAAGTAGTTTGGTCAGAAACTCAGCTAGAAGGAAATCAGAAATTTGAAGGGCGATTGATACTCCCACCGATCAACGAAGGCTACTACAAGGATATTGCTGTTTTTGCTATCAACAATAACCTGACACCCCAAGACACCTACTCCACAAAACCCAATGTGAGGACCAGTACTGATGCTGATGCCAGCTTCCTGGTGAAAAAAGGTAATCGTGAGCAATTTCGCTGCGAAGAAGACTGCTGGTTTCAGTATTCATTTGAGGAAGACTTTACTGTTCAGAGCATTCGCGTGATCACCAAAGGGAACAACTACCAGTCGCATCGGTTACTCGTGGAAGCAAGCCGGGATGGGATCAATTTCGAACCTGTATATCAGATGGAACCCGCTCGTCATGGGTGGCAGGATACGGATGAAGAATATACCTATGCGATTCCAAAGACTACTGCCAGATATTTCCGATTCCAATGGAAGAAAGGAGGCACCGAGCCAGGTGCCGAAGACCTGGATGCTGCCAAGTGGAGCCCACGGCTGAAAATCATCGGACTCGAAATGTCCAACCAACCCAAAATCCACCACTATGAAGCCAAAAACGGATCGGTCTGGAGAATCGCTCCAAGGACAAAAGAAAATCAGTTGAATCAGGAATCCATAATCACTCAATCCAATTTCATTGACATAACCGACAAAATGGATTCCACCGGATTCCTCACTTGGGGCGCTCCCGAAGGTAATTGGACGATCCTTAGAATGGGACACACGTCCACGGGTCACACCAACTACACCGGAGGCGGTGGCCTTGGGTTGGAATGCGACAAGTTTAATCCCGCAGCGGTCAACGTCCAGTTTGATGGTTGGTTTGGCACCATCCTCGACAGTCTTGGAGCTGATCTGACTGATGAAACACTCAACTACTTTCACGTGGATAGCTGGGAATGCGGCAGCCAGAACTGGTCCCCAGTTTTCCAATCAGAATTTGAAAAAAGACGAGGGTACGATCTTGTTACCTATCTCCCAATCATGGCAGGAGTTCTTTTGGTGAGCACTGAGTTTTCCGAGAAGTTCCTATTTGACATTCGTCAAACGATCACCGAGTTGGTTAGTGATAACTTTTATCAAACCTTTTCAGCTCGGGCCAAAGAGAAGGGTATGCTGTTTAGCGCAGAAAGCATCGCACCTACGATGATGAGCGATGGATTGCGGCATCATGGAATTGTTGATCTGCCCATGGGAGAGTTTTGGCTCAACAGTCCGACCCATGACAAACCCAATGACATGCTGGATGCGATTTCAGGAGCACACATTTATGGCAAACAAATCATCCAGGCAGAAGGGTTCACCGAACTCAGAATGTCGTGGGACGAACACCCGGGAATGCTAAGAACCCTGCTTGACAGAAACTATGCCCTCGGGATCAACAAGCTATTCTTCCATGTATATATGCAAAACCCCTGGATGGATCGCCAGCCAGGCATGTCCCTTGGGGGCGTAGGGCTATTCTTTCAAAGGGATCAAACCTGGTGGAAACCGGGTGCAGAATTCGTGACTTATGTCTCAAGGTGTCAAGAATTGCTACAGGAAGGCTGGCCCGTCACCGATGTAGCCGTGTACTCAGGAGAAGGATTGCCCTCTCGTTCGGCCCTACCAGATCGCTTGGTTTCGACCCTTCCGGGAATATTTGGAAAGGAGCGGGTCGAACAAGAAAGAATCCGTTTGCTCAACGAAGGACAACCCCAGCGAGTGATCCCAAAGGGCGTGAAACACTCCGCCAACATGGCCGATCCGGAAGATTGGTTGGATCCGCTCAATGGATACAGATACGACTCCTTCAACAAGCATGCATTGATCAATCTGGCAAAAACTGAGGATGGTAAAGTGCAATTGGGAGAAGGAACGAACTACCAAATCCTGGTTTTACCACAAGCCAGAAAGATGAACCCCAACCCGGAATATATGTCTGTAGAAAGCCTGGAGAAGCTGACCCAACTGGTTAAAAACGGAGCTACACTTTTAATCAACGAACGACCTAAGACTACTCCCGGATTGGATAGTCTGGATCAAAGAATCAACGGGCTTGCTGACGAAATATGGGGTGGAACGTTTAAAGAAGAGAATACCGAATCAGGTTCTTATTTGGTAAAATTCCTTGGCAAAGGACAGGTGATCAAAACTCCTTTCCAAATGAGCACATTTGAAGAATTGGGTGTTTCACCTGATTTTATTGCCAGGAATTCTAACGGCAACCAAGAAAAACAAGTCGCCTGGACACACCGAAAATCAGAAAAACGAGACATCTATTTCGTTTCAAATCAATCTGATGAGCCAAAGACTTTTGACGCTTCTTTCAGGATTGCCGGAAAAGAAGCCAAAATCTACGATCCGGTAACGGATCAAACCTTTGCAGCTCGTCAGTGGAAAACCGAAAACGGAAGAACCGAACTGAGCCTGAGACTAGAAGGAACTCAATCTTTGTTCGTGATTTTCGAAAAAGAAACTACAGCAACAGAGAAAAACGAGGGCAACAATTGGGACAGTTTCGAACCGGTTCAAACGATTCCAGGAAGTTGGGAAGTGACCTTCCATGATTCCCTTCAAATAAGTCAAGAGCCGATCATTTTTGATTCGCTCGTAAGCTGGACAGAATTTGACGATCCATCAATCCAATACTACTCAGGCTCGGCAACTTATGAAAAGACCTTCCGGTTCGACGGTGCCCCGGAAAACACCTGGATTTCGGTCGGTCGGATAGAAAACATTGCAGAGGTCACCCTCAACGGAAAGAGGTGCGGTGTCTCATGGACAAAACCCGGATATCTTGACATCTCCGATGCCCTGATCCAAGGTAAAAACGTCCTCTCCGTCGCCGTGACCAACACCTGGAAAAACCGCATGATCGGAGACCATGAACCGCGCGTTGAAAACCCAAGAACCTGGACGAATGCTACTTATCGGTTAGAGGGTGATGCGTTGGCACCCGCGGGGTTGCTGGGGCCGGTAGGGGTTATGAAGAAAAACTGAGGGGTTAGAGGACTGGAAGCATTTGCGTTTCCTCTCAAATGTATCAGTTTCCGTAAGTCATATCCGCTCAATACTCTTATGGAGTGGCTAGTATTTGCCATAGAGCCGAACACAAAGGGGTTGAGGTTGTGGCAAACATCGGATGACAGGATCCTGAGACCTTAACCAAACACCAGTGCGGGAGTGATTCGCAACCGCTAAGAATAACCTCAATAAAACGACGGTGGACGCGGGGGAGGAGTTGGCGGTGTAAAGCTTTGCATCATCATTTGCTGGTGCATCATCATATGGTCATAGTGCCAGTAGTAGTTGTTCGTAGCCCGATAAAATCTGTTGATGGTAAACACAATCGGGATGTAAGTTTCAAGGTAGACCTTCTCCTTATTCACTTTGAAGGGCTTGAAGCCAATTCTATAAATAGCGGTCTCAAGTAAATTCTCATGAATATAATCTTTCAAAACCCGGTCAAACTCAGGATGAATTGACCCGAACATTTCATAGTTGTCTACTTTACCCTCAGGATTTATTAGGACTTTAATCAAAACGGTGCCCTGGGCGTTGCTGACCAGGGTCTCGCTGAGGTCGTCTGTCTCGATTTCCATAATTATGTCCTTCTGGAGTTTTTTAAGTTTGATTCTTTGGTCGTTGTTGGCTACCTGATAGATTTTTTTCGATCCCTCCAACCTATAGGAGCTCTGAAGTTCGGCCATGTCGTAGCTATTATAGTAGACTGCATTAGTAATCGGATCGAGTAGCTCACCTTCGGTCGTCAAATCCTCTGCCAGCAGGTCTTCCCGATTGACGCCTATTACGCTCTTGTAGATTGCTTTCTTGCCTGCTTCTTCACCATAGCTGTCCTTTATGGTTATCCATCTGTACTCATATAGAGTCTGACCCTGATTATAGGCCGTTACGATTACCGGCTCATCATCCTGATAACTGATTTCTTTGACCAATTGCCCCTTGTGAAAAGCTCTTAGATCACCGTGACGCTCATGTGGAAAAAGGGATGAATAATTGATTTCATATTTCTTCTCACTGCCCAGGAAATAATGGATTTCCCATGCGTCCTGCGAAACGTCTACAATCTTACCTATTCGGCTATCATCGTTGGGTTTGGTGAGCTCATTCCAATTGGAGTCAAAATAAATGGGTTCATTCTTGGCATACTTATGCAAATATTCCAACTCCTTGATCAGGCCATACACCTCGTCAAGCTCCAAAGGCTCCAGGGGCTCCGGATTGCTGTAAGTGTAGTTAGGGCCATAATAGGTGCCAAAGGATTGATTCAGCCAGAGATTTGATTTTTTGTCTTTGAATTCGCCTTCTTCAAGCCTCTTGTTGAAATCCTGTACCAGGCCAAAATACTTATGGCCATGTTCTTTCAGTCCTTTATCTGTTAGTTCGTGCCAAATGTTGGACCCTGCTTTTTTGCCGAGATAGCTGATCGTAATAGGCGGCGTTCCCTGAAGTCTTACGTTGTTAAATTTGTAATATTTGACAAACACATCTCCTTCCACTTCGGTGATGTATTGAGCAAATTGTCTTTGGGTTTTTAGATTTCCTTTAAAGAAGAAATTTTCAATAACCAGAAACGAATCAACCCCGACCGTTAAGCCCATCAGGCTATCGGGTTTGATCTTGTCCCGGTACTCTATGTCATTTACCTTAAAAAGGATTTTTTTGTTTTCATACTTGACGAGGCCTTCTGTTTTATTCCCATCAAGGTCATATATCGCTCCTTTTTCATAGGAGTCCGAATTGTGGGTGATCCTCACCACGTCATCCGACTGAAAAGACAACTCATCAAAATATCCGTCTATGGGATATCCGGAAGCATCAAACTGGTATCCAACGGGGATTTGGGAGAAGGATTGAAAACAAACAAGAAAAAGAAAGCATAAGGGTAAGAGGTAAGGCTTATTCATAGTTAGGAATTTGAATTGAGCGGTAAATATAGGAAGTATTGGTTTTTTGCAAATCTTGAAGGTTTAGATCGCCTTAATCCCGATACCTCTTCACCAAATCCTCATACGCATCGATCCGGCGGTCTCGGAGGAACGGCCACATGCGGCGGACTGACTCGGTTTTACTTTTGTCGATTTCTACTACGAAGTTTGTTTCTGAGGTTTTTTCGGCCATCTGTAGAAGCTCTCCCTGAGGGCCGGCCACAAAGCTCGAACCCCAGAACTCGATGCCTCCTGTCACTCCGGTCCAGTCCTTTTCGATGCCTACTCGGTTCACAGAGATGACAGGTGTGCCGTTGGCTACTGCATGCGCCCGCTGTGAAATGATCCAGGCATCCCTTTGGCGTTCCTTCTCTTCCGGTTCATCAGTGCTTTCGTACCCGATGGCCGTCGGGTAGATAAGGATTTCCGCCCCTGCCATGGCCATCAATCGGGCCGCTTCGGGATACCATTGATCCCAGCAGACCAATACGCCCAATTTACCTACGCTGGTTTCGATAGGCTCAAAGCCCAGATCCCCGGGGGTGAAGTAGAATTTTTCGTAATAGGCCGGGTCATCAGGTATGTGCATCTTTCGATAGCGACCTGCTTCCTGACCGTCTTTTTCAAACACCACGGCCGTGTTGTGATAAAGTCCTGGCGCACGTTTTTCAAACAAGGACGTGACCAGCACAATACCCAATTCTTTGGCGACGGCCGAAAACTGCTCGTAAGACGGGCCGGGCAAGGGTTCCGCCCAGTCAAACATCCCGGGCTCTTCAGCTTGACAAAAGTAGATCCCACAGTGTAGCTCCTGCAATACAACCAACTCGGCTCCCTGCTCCTTACAAGCACGGATGCCTTCGATGCTCTTGTCGATATTGGCCTGCTTGTCCGTTGAGCACGTGTGCTGTACCAGGCCTACTTTTAGCGTGCTCATGGGAGGTGAAGTTTTACAGATTTTGGGTACTGCATGGTGATGCAATGTAGCGAACCGTGCTGTTCTATCAAAGGACGGCAATCCACGCCAACCACCTTTCTGTCGGGAAAGCACTTTTGGATGACCTCAAGTGCCTCCTGGTCTTGAGCCACATTGTAGGTCGGAACAAGTACGGCTCCATTTACAATTAGGAAGTTGGCATAGGTAGCCGGCAGACGTTGTCCCTTGCTATCAAAACAGGCCTCAGGCCAGGGCAGTGGTACAAGCTCATACGCTTTTCCATCAGCCTTTGTAAAAGTTTTTAGCTGGACTTCCATTTTCTCGAGTGCCTCGAAATGCTCATCGCCGGGATCATTACATTTTACATAGGCAATTATGTCAGGCGAACAAAATCGGGCGAGGGTATCGATATGGCTGTCGGTATCATCACCGGCCAAATAGCCATGATCCAGCCATAGAATTCTGTGTAGTCCAAGTTTGGCTTTCAAGTAATCTTCGATTTCAGATTTGCTTAGATGAGGGTTTCGCATCGGTGAAAGTAGGCACTCAGACGTAGTTAATAGAGTGCCCAGTCCGTCGCTTTCTACGGCTCCACCCTCGAGTACAAAATTCACTTGTTCATGCTTTGTTTGACCAAATACTCCTTTCGCCACCAAAGACAATGTGATCTGATTGTCCAATTTCGATTCAAATTTCTGACCCCAGCCATTGAAGGTGAAATCGAGCAAGGTGGGCTTGCCATTTTGCATAATGGTGATGGCTCCATGATCCCTGGCCCAGGTGTCGTTGGATTCAACCACTACAAAATGAATAGGGAAGGAGGTGGCAGAAGTAAATAGGCTTGCGGTTTCATTCACATTTTTACAGCCTACCAGCACCGGTTCGAATTGGGCAACTGTTTCTATGATCCGTGCAAAGCATTGAGCCACCTCGTTGTACATATAACCCCAGTCGCTCTCCTGATGAGGAAAGGTGAATTGAATGAAGCTCTGTGGCTCCCACTCTGCCGGGAATTGAATCATGGCGCGAAGTAAAGTGTGCTTTGCTTAAATATCGCATCAATACTGCATTTAATGTTGACCGAGCAAATAAAACTGTATACCCGCATATACGGTTTTCAAATAAAAACTTATCGTGTTACATTTGTTGCCGCTTTATACAAATAATCATTTTGATGGATAAATTCAGCTATATCGCCAATGCAGATGTAAGTGCCATAGAGGAAATGTATCTCTCCTTTAAAGAAGATCCGGATTCGGTAGACGAAACCTGGAAGCATTTCTTTGAGGGTTATGAGTTCTCTCGTTCGCACTTTGGCGAAAACGGATCGGCAGAAGTTTCTGCTCCTGTATCAAACAAAGAACTCGCCGTTAGGAACCTAATTCACGGCTGGAGGTCACGTGGACATCTTAGGTCCAAGACCAATCCGGTAAGGGAACGCAAGGATCGAAGGGCACTTTTGGATCTGGAAGATTTTGGCTTGTCCAATGACGACCTGGATACGGTTTTCGAATGTGGCAGCATGCTGGGTATCGGACCTGCTTCTCTTTCCAAAATTCTCGATTCGCTGAAATCCATCTACGAAGGTACGGTTGGGTTTGAGTACATGTACATGCGTGATCCGGAAATGCTCGACTGGTTCCAAAGCAAGGTGGAGTATGAAGCGCTGCACTTCAACCCTCCGGTAGAAGAAAAGAAGCAAATCCTTTCTAAGCTGAATGAAGCGGTAGTTTTCGAAAACTTCCTTCATACAAAATATTTGGGTCAGAAAAGATTTTCCCTCGAAGGGGGAGAAACGACCATTCCAGCCCTTGATGCTGTGATCAACAGAGCAGCCGAGCTGGGTGTAGAAGAAGTGGTCATGGGCATGGCCCACAGAGGTCGCCTCAACGTACTTGTGAACATCATGGGTAAAACCTATGAGCAGGTATTTACCGAATTTGAGGGTACTGAACTGCCGGACATGACCATGGGAGACGGAGACGTAAAGTACCATATGGGCTTCTCCTCAGAGGTGGTCACTCCTCAAGGCCACAAAGTAAACCTTAAGTTGGCACCCAACCCGTCTCACCTGGAGGCGGTGAACCCGGTAGTAGAAGGTTTCGTCCGAGCGAAAGTTGATAACCTATACGAGTCGGACGCTACCAAAATAATGCCTATCCTGATTCATGGTGATGCAGCGATTGCCGGACAGGGAATTGGATATGAGATCATCCAGATGTCAAAACTGGATGCCTACCATACTGGAGGTACGATCCACTTTGTGATCAACAACCAGGTTGGGTTTACCACGGATTTTGAAGAGGCGCGATCTTCTATCTACTGTACGGATTTGGCCAAGACCGTAGATGCTCCGGTAATGCACGTGAATGGCGACAATCCCGAAGCTGTAGTGTTCTGTATGAAAGTAGCTGCTGAATATCGTCAGAAGTTCCAAAGAGATGTATTCGTGGATATGGTCTGCTACAGACGTCATGGACACAACGAGTCTGACGAGCCTAAGTTTACGCAGCCGTCTCTTTACAACATCATCTCCAAGCATGCCAACCCCAGGGAGGTATACAACAAGAAATTGATCGAAAGAGGAGATGTAGATGCGAATCTTGCTTCTTCTATGGACAAGCAATTCAAAGACTTGCTGCAAGACCGACTCAACATGGTCAAGCAAGAGAAACTTCCTTATACGCTTCAGCAAAGTGAAAAGGAGTTCTCGCAGATGCGAATTTCTAAACCTACTGATTTTGATCAGTCGCCTGATACTTCGATCCCTTCAGAGATGATCGATCAGGTAGGTGAGGCGCTTACCAAATTGCCGAAAGGTTTTAAGCCTATTAAGCAAATCGAGAAAGTGATCAAGCAGAGAAAAGAGATGTTCACCGTAAAACGTGAATTGAACTGGGCTGCCGCTGAATTATTGGCGTATGGTTCACTTTTACTCGAAAAGAAAATCATAAGAATCTCTGGTCAGGATACTAAGAGAGGAACCTTCTCTCACCGTCATGCGGTGGTTAGGGATTCACAAACGAACGAACCGTATAGCTTCCTTGATCATATAGACAAATACCAGTCGGAGTTTAGGATTCACAACTCGTTGCTTTCAGAGTTCGGTGCGCTGGGATTCGAGTTTGGTTATGCAATGGCAGATCCCAATGCAGTGGTTATTTGGGAGGCGCAGTTTGGTGATTTTGCCAATGGTGCACAGGTGATGATTGACCAGTTTATTTCTTGTTCTTATACCAAGTGGAGAAGGATGAACGGTTTGGTGATGCTTCTGCCTCACGGATATGAGGGGCAAGGCCCGGAACACTCAAATGCCCGTCCTGAGCGATACCTCCAGTTGGCTTCTGGTAACAATATGTACATCTGTAACCTGACAGTTCCAGCAAACTACTTCCATATGATCAGGCGACAGCTGGCCATGCCATTCAGGATGCCTTGTATCCTGATGTCTCCTAAGTCGCTTTTCAGACACCCATTGGTGGTGTCCAAGTTTGATGAGTTCGAAAAGGGGCGTTTCAGAGAAGTGATCGGTGACGACTATGCAGATCCTAAGAAAGTGACCAAGGTGTTGGCTTGTTCTGGTAAGGTGTATTTCGATTTGCTTGAAAGGCAGCAGAAAGACAAGAGAAAAGATGTGGCCATCATCCGGGTGGAGCAGCTACATCCATTCCCTAAAAAGCAAATGCTTGCGGAGCTGAAAAAATACAATGTGGAGACGGTACACTGGGTACAGGAAGAGCCTGAAAACATGGGCGCATGGTCGTTTATTTTGCGATCATTCCGTGAAGTGAAGAAGGATGTGATTTCGCGTAAAGCGGCCGCCTCTCCAGCTACAGGTTTTGCCAAAGTGCACCAGAAAGAACAAGAAGATTTAATCAATGCGGCGTTTGCCAAATAAGAAACTGAAAAAATACAATTAGAAATGATTGACATAAAAATACCCGCCGTAGGAGAGTCAGTGACCGAAGTGACGGTATCTCAATGGCTAAAAGAAGATGGAGAGTTCGTAGAAATGGACGAAATCTTTGTCGAACTGGAAACAGACAAAGCCACGCAGGAATTTCCTGCCGAGGCATCGGGAATATTGAAAGTTTTGGTAGAAGAAGGAGAAACTGTAGAGGTAGGAGTGGTGATTGCTCAGATCGATACATCGGCTTCATCAGGTGCAGGTACGCCTGCTACAGAGTCCACTCCGGCACCTGTTGCTGCAACTGCATCAGAACCAAAAGCCACAGGAGCAATAGAAGACCAGGTGATCACTCCGGTAGGAGAGTCGATCACTGAGGTGACCATCGGTACCTGGCTCAAGCAGGACGGAGACTTTGTCAAAATGGACGAGGAAATCTGTGAGATCGAATCGGACAAAGCCACATTTGAGTTTCCAGCGACCGCTTCCGGGATTTTGAAAATCAGCAAGGAGGAGGGAGATACAGTACCGATCGGTACCGTGATCGCTCAAATCGAAGTAATGGAAGGCGGTGCTCCTGCACCACAGACGGAAGCTCCGGCCGAAGCGCCTGCTGCTTCGGGTTCAGAATATGCTGCGGGACATCCTTCTCCAGCTGCCGCTAAGATTTTGGCCGAAAAAGGAATCAGTGCAACTGATATAAATGGCACAGGAAAAGGTGGAAGAGTCACAAAAGAAGATGCTCTGGCCGCTCAAAAATCTGCACCGAAACCTGCTGCTGCGCCTGCCAAAGAAGCAGCCCCTGAAGTGCCAGCATTGGGTGGTGGAAGAGACCAGGAGCGTAAGAAGATGTCTGCGCTCAGAAAAACGGTGGCTAAGCGATTGGTGTCCGTTAAGAACGAGACGGCCATGCTTACCACTTTCAACGAGGTGGACATGAAGCCGATCATGGACTTGAGGAAGAAATACAAAGAGGCCTTCAAAGAAAAATATGAGGTGGGATTGGGCTTTATGTCTTTCTTCATCAAAGCAAGTTGCGAAGCACTAAAGGAATTCCCAGCGGTGAATGCCTACATCGATGGTAACGAGATGGTGTACAACGACTACTGTGATGTGTCGATTGCCGTTTCTGCTCCTAAGGGTCTGGTTGTTCCGGTGATACGAAATGCAGAAGGGCTTTCGTTCAACCAGATCGAGAGTGAAGTGGTTCGATTGGCTAAAAGGGCTCGTGATAACAAATTGAGCATCGACGAGATGATGGGTGGTACGTTCACCATCACCAACGGAGGTGTTTTCGGTTCAATGTTGTCTACACCAATTATCAACGCTCCTCAGTCTGCGATTTTGGGTATGCACAACATTGTAGAGCGTCCGGTTGCCATCAATGGTCAGGTAGAGATTCGTCCGATTATGTATTTGGCACTTTCATACGATCATAGAATTATCGACGGCAGAGAGTCAGTGAGCTTCCTAGTGAAAATCAAGCAGTTGCTTGAGGATCCTGCGCGATTAATGTTAGGAATTTAAATCAGGTAAAAAATGAAGTACGACGTAACAGTAATCGGCTCAGGCCCCGGAGGATATGTAGCAGCCATTCGATGCGCACAGCTGGGCATGAAAGTAGCCATTGTTGAAAGATATTCTACTCTTGGAGGAACATGTCTCAACGTAGGCTGTATCCCTTCCAAAGCACTTTTGGATTCTTCTGAGCACTACTATAACGCAGAACACACTTTTAAGGAGCACGGAATCGACATTCCCAAACCTAAGGTGAATATCAAGCAAATGATCGCTCGTAAGGGAGACGTGGTGAAGCAGAATGTCGAGGGGATCTCTTTCTTGATGAAGAAAAACAAGATCGATGTGTTCAACGGACATGGGAGCTTTGTAGACAAAAACACCATCAAGGTAGCAGGCGAAAAAGAAGAAACGATTTCTACTGATAAGGTGATCATCGCTACAGGTTCTAAGCCTTCTTCTCTTCCTTTTATCAAAATAGATAAAAAACGAGTTATCACCAGCACCGAAGCGTTGGAACTCACCGAAGTACCCAAACATATGGTGATCATCGGTGGTGGAGTGATTGGACTTGAGTTGGGATCAGTTTATGCCCGATTGGGTGCTGAGGTTTCTGTCGTCGAGTTTTTGGATAGAATCATCCCAGGTATGGATGGAACCATGTCTAAGGAATTGACCAAGTCGCTGAAAAAGCTCGGAATGAAATTCTACCTGAAACATAAAGTGACAGGTGTTTCTGCAATAGGAAAAACAGTTACAGTGACTGCTGATACCCCAAAGGGTGAAGTGCTGGAACTCAAAGGTGACTACTGCCTCGTATCTATTGGTAGAAGACCTTACACGGATAACCTGGGCCTTGAAAACGCCGGAGTAAAAATGGACGATCGTGGTAGAATTGAGACGGACGCTCATTTGAAAACCAATGTAGACAACATCTACGCGATCGGAGACGTAGTGAAGGGCGCCATGCTCGCGCACAAAGCCGAGGAAGAAGGTGTCATGGTAGCTGAACAGCTAGTTGGGCAAAAACCACACATCAACTACAACTTAATTCCCGGAGTGGTTTACACCTGGCCGGAAGTGGCTGGTGTCGGTCAGACAGAGGAGCAGCTCAAAGAAGCAGGAAAAGCTTATAAAGTCGGTTCTTTTCCGTACAAAGCTTTGGGTCGTGCGAGAGCTAGTATGGATACAGATGGTTTGGTCAAGGTTTTAGCTGATAAAGCTACGGACGAAATCCTTGGGGTCCACATCATCGGGGCTCGTGCTGCAGATATGATTGCCTCTGCGGTGACGGCTATGGAGTTTCGTGCTTCGGCTGAGGATGTATCGAGAATGTCGCATGCACACCCTACCTATATGGAAGCAGTGAAGGAGGCTTGCCTGGCAGCTACGGAGAGCCGGCCGATTCATATGTGATATCGCAGGAAATATCATGAAATCATTCTTTAAGCCCCGTGTGGGGCTTTTTTTATGCAAATGTTACCCAAAAATTAAGGTGCAGTTGACCCGATAAATCCTGCATTTCACCCAATGAATACTACACTTCACCGATATCGGTTTTCCTACCTTACCGGGCTGGGGTATCATTGCATCAACAGTTAATTAATCAATCAAGGTAAAAAGGTTTTAAGTTTTAAGAGGTAAACTACTTGTTGATAAAGCACCCCGGCAAACGAGCCGGGGTCCTTTTACCGACCCAACCAAAAGAACATAATTTAGTCTTATCATTCATACTAGTTCTAAGGCTGCTAATCCAGACGGGATTGGCAGCCTTTTTTTTGGTTGTTAGATATTTTATGGACCGGTCTGTTTTGTATTATTTCCCATTTCACTTAACCCAACCGATCCTGCATTTCACCCAACGGATTCTGCACTTCACCGATATTGGTTTTCCCACCTTCGCGGCCAGCCGTATCATTGCATCAACAGTTGATAATCAATCAAGATAAAAGGTTTTAAGTTTTAAGAGGTAAACTACTTGTTGATAAAGAACCCCGGCAGCTGGGTCGGGGTCCTTTACTAGCCTAACCAAAGAGTTCATAATTTAGTCTTATCATTCATACTAGTTCTAAGGCTGTTGATCCGGACGGGATTGACAGCCTTTTTTTATTATAATGCCCATCGGACGATTATCTCAAAATCAAGTGAATGTCAAGCGAATGTCAACAGAAATTTCTAAGATTATCATCACGTTTTCTGTCAAAAAACAGCTTTTAATGCTTTCCAGAGCCTGTTTTAAGTTCGGCTAAAAAAAAGTAAAGTTCACCAGAAAAAACCTTCACCTCGGCGGAAATCGATTTACCACGTCGTGGCAGACTCGTAAACTTGCAATGTAATCAAACATCTATCACGTTTAAATTTTAGAATTATGAAAACAGTAAAAGGATTACTACTAGCAGTAGTATTGGTATTGACAAACGGAGCTTTTGCTGGTACCAACAAAAATGAAACAGCGAGCGCAGAGTTAGAGGTAAAAATCGAAGCTCAGGCGGACGGTAAAGTGATTGTAGGATTTGAGAAGCTTGAAACAGAAAAAGTACAGATCAAAATATTTTCAGACCTAGGGTTAGTTCATTCAGAGACCGTCAAGGACAGCAAGAAGATCCTGAAAAGGTTTGATCTGTCTAATCTACCAGCAGGTAGATATTCGTACACCGTGACCAACGGATTGTATAGTGTGACCAAGGTCATTGAAAAAGAATAAAGAACGTTAAACCAAACAGAGGCCTGTCCCGATCCGATAGTTTTCGGAGTGGGGCGGGCCTACCTATTTGAGGACTGGTGTCCTCACCAGCAAACCAATCTCAAAACATTCAACTCTACGTTTTCAGTGGGTTTTTTGGTCTTAACCTTTTTTGGTTTTTCCGGATTGCTTTCCTGTGTTTTTAGTGAAGATTGATTCATATAGACATGCTTTTGATTTGGCTGGGGTAAAAAGAAGAATTTGTCCAGCCCCATGCAACCAAATCATGTTCAAACCCCATTTTTTCACTATGAATCAGGATCAAACGGCAATCAATCTTTTGTAAATTAGCGCGACAATTAGTGTACCTACTCTTGGGAGAAGAATATCTTGACAAAGCGTCTAAAATAAACTGGTGGCGGTGGCTTAGCATCCTAGTGATGGGTGTGAGCATCCGGATTTTTTCCGATTTCATTTATAGCTTGTTTTATCGGCAACAGATGGTATGGGAGCTACGCGAGTACCTCACTTCCATCTTACTCGCCTTGGCCATTCTGGAGGGGATACGCTGGATCGACAACATGCTCGACAAAGTGATCACCTGGGAGAAAAACCATGTAAAACGGTTTTTCATTCAGATAATTGCGAACGCCTTGGTGACAGCAGGAGCCCTCTGGCTATTTGGGATCTATCTACAAAGCCTGATTCACAAAGAATCGATTCGTCCGTTATTCGACGATGTGGTGATCATTACGACCGCTTTGTCGATCACCTTCCTGATGGTGACCATCGACCTGGTCATTTTCTTTTTGCGCCGTTGGCGAAACTCAGTCAGTGAAGTGGAGCGCTTTAAAAAAGAAAGCCTGGAGTTTCGTCACGAAATGCTCAAAACCCAGGTAAACCCTCATTTTCTATTCAATAGTCTCAACACACTTTCCTCACTGGTGTACGAGGATCAGGATGCGGCATACAATTTTATCAGGAAGCTATCAGGTGTCTATAGAAATGTCCTTGAGCACCGAAATAAAGGCCTTGTGACCATCAAGGAAGAATTGGAGGCCATACATTCTTACGTGGATTTGATCCGCTTTCGCTTTGGCGAAAAGCTCATCTTGACGATAGACCTGCCCATCGAAATAGAGAACCACCAGGTACCGCCTCTGATTCTTCAGCTACTCATAGAAAATGCCATCAAGCATAATGTGGTCTCCCGCAAGTACCCTTTGAAAATAAGTGTATCGCATGAAAAAGGTCGAATTGTGATCAAAAATACTCTGCGGCTCAAGACCTCAAAAGGCTATTCGTCCAAGATCGGGCTTAGCAATATCATCAGTCACTATGATATAGTCACCAACGAAAAGGTGGTGATTAAGCATACAGATGATAACTTTATCGTGACTATTCCACTCTTAGAACCTGACTATGAAGGTATTGATTATAGAAGATGAGCTTTTCGCTCAAAATGAACTGAAGCGCCTCCTTAAGGTACTTGATCCGGAGATTGAAATCCTGGAGTGCCTCGACTCTATCGAAGAATCCATCGACTGGTTGACTACCAATGACGAGCCGGATTTGATTTTTCTGGATGTGCAGCTATCAGATGGCCTCAGTTTTGAAATTTTCCAGCAGGTGGAGATCAACACACCGATAATTTTTACTACTGCGTTTGATCAGTATGCGGTACAGGCCTTCAAGTTAAATAGTGTGGATTACCTGATGAAACCGATAGATAAAGAAGAGCTCCAAAATGCTCTCGAAAAATACCATGAAATTCATGGAAGCCAAGAGCAAAAAGTGGAAATGACACTGGACTCGACCAAGATTCAAAAGCTTTTGGAGATGAATCTCGGCAAAGAGTACAAAAAACGATTCATTATCAAGACAGGGGACAAGCTGAGGCATGTGGCAGTGGAAGACATAGCCTATTTCTATTCTGAGGATGACTATACTTACCTGGTGGCTCAGGAAAACGCCAAATTCATTATCGCCTTTAAGCTCGATGAATTGGTGACGTTACTCGACCCCAATGAATTCTTTAGGTTATCTAGAAAATACATCGCCAATATCCATTCGATCAAATTGGTAAACAAGTACTTTAATAGTCGTTTGGAGGTAATTTTGGAGCCTCCTACCAAGGATCAAATCCTGATTAGCCGAGTACGGGTGCCGGAGTTTATGCAGTGGCTGGAGCGGTAGAATTTGAGTTGTTTCCTGCCTTAATTTGGTAAGATTCAGAGCTTTTCAAATGCATGTGCATACAATTGTTAGTGAAAAATCCCTATATTACGAGGTGACCACCATTTGATCTGGTGGTTCTGAGCAGCAGTTTGAGAGTTATTGTATATACAGTGGCTTTTATCGTATTCTAGGGATGGATCAGGCAGCAGTGCAACCCATGCACCTCAAAACCTTGCGGGCGGAGCTTGCACAGGTGAAGAGTGAATTGAAAACAAAGGAACGGCTCTTCGACAACATCGTCGAATCGAGTCTGTCAGGTTATTGGCTTTGGAACTTGCAGGATGATTCTCTTTTCTTAAGTCCTTCTTACAAAAAAATGTTCGGTTATAAGGATGATGAGATGGAGAGTAGCAAAGAGGCAGCTCAGGGATTAATGAACCCAAAGGACTTTGCCAGGGTTCAAACAGCCCTGGAAAGCATGCTAACCGCCAAAAAAAGCAAACCCTGCAGGCAGGAAGTCAGGTTCAAGCATAAAGATGGTTCCACCATTTGGGTATTGTGTACGGGAAGTGTTTTTGAACGAGATGAGGCAGGCAACCCCAAAAGTGTTTTGGGATGCCATGTCAACATCACTGATTTGAAGAAGGCAAAGGATCTCCAAAAGTATGCGGAGGAGCTGGAGCTCAAAAATCTGGAGATGGAGCAATTGGCCTATTTCGCTTCTCACGATCTTCAAGAACCGTTAAATACCATTAAGAGTTTTTCTACCTTACTGAGAGACAAGCTTAGTCAAAATGAGGATCAGGAAGTGGAAGAATATCTTAAGTTTATTTCACAGGGAACTGACCGGATGAAGGGCCTGATAAAAGGCCTTCTCAGTTATTCAAAAATTGGGAAGGAAAGCGATGAGGCTGAAGTGGATTGCAATGAATTGGTGAAGGGTATCGTGGTGGATCTTACGGCCTTGATTCACGAGAAAAAGGCGGAGGTAACCGTAAGTGAATTGCCGACGGTCTTGGGTTATCCTGCTGAGCTCAGGGCTGTTTTTCAAAACCTCATAAGCAACGGTCTGAAATACAATAAATCCAGGAAACCCAAGGTGATCATCAAATCGGAGAAGATGGATGAATACTGGAAGTTCGTCGTGAAAGATAATGGGATCGGTGTCCCGCTCAAGGATCGATCAAAAATCTTCAAGCTTCATCAGAGACTCCATACCAATTCTGAGATTGAAGGAACCGGCCTTGGGTTGGCGCATTGTCAAAAGATCGTAGAAGACCTACACCATGGCCGCATCTGGGTGGAACGCAACCCAAAGGGCGGAAGCGCTTTTTGTTTTACAATTCCCAGGAAGTAATTATCCCTTACCTTTTAGGATATTCTTTATCTCATTCAATTTGAGCAGCGCCTCTACCGGGGAGATGGTATTGACATCCAGCTGATTGAGTAGGCCGAGAACTTCTTCAAACTTTGGATCACTCTCAAACATGCTCAGCTGAAAATTGGCTTTTGGCAGAGATTCGATCTTTTCGCTGTGCTCTTCTTTGATTTTATCCTTTTCGAGATGTTTTAGGATCTCGTTAGCACGAATGACCACCTCATTCGGCATACCGGCCATTTGTGCTACATGGATACCAAAGCTGTGCTCGCTGCCTCCTTCCTTAAGCTTCCGCATAAAGATTACACGATTGTCTAGTTCTTTGACCGACACATTAAAGTTTTTTACTCGAGGGAAATCTTCAGCGATTTGATTCAGCTCATGGTAGTGCGTGGCAAACATCGTTTTAGCCTTGAACCTGGGATGGTTGTGCAGATGCTCGACGATCGACCAGGCGATGGACACTCCGTCGTAGGTACTGGTACCCCGGCCAATTTCGTCCATCAGCACCAGGCAGTTGGTGCTCAGGTTGTTTAGGATACTGGCCGTTTCGGTCATTTCCACCATAAAGGTTGACTCCCCCTTTGATAGATTGTCAGAGGCTCCTACTCTTGTAAATACCTTGTCGATGATCCCGATTTTGGCGTATGCCGCGGGCACATAGCTTCCCATTTGCGCCATCAATACGATGAGGGCCGTCTGGCGAAGTAAAGCAGATTTACCAGCCATGTTAGGTCCGGTGATCACCACTATTTGCTGGGACTGATCATCCAGAAAGATGCTGTTGGGAATGTATTCTTCTCCTGTAGGCAGCTGGGTTTCTATAACCGGGTGTCGACCTTCTTTGATGTCGATTTCCTGTCCACTGGTTACGGTTGGCTTGCAATATTCGTTCTTTTCAGCTACCTGGGCAAACGATAGCAGGCAGTCCACCTCCGCAACCACACGGGCGTTGGTCTGGATGTCTTTGACGAAAGTCGAAGTGAACGCTACCAGCTCGTTAAACAATCCAAATTCTATGCTACTGAGTTTTTCTTCGGCTGTCAGGATTTTTTCTTCGTAGGTTTTGAGCTCCTCGGTGATGTACCGCTCCGCATTCACGAGTGTTTGCTTCCGGATCCATTCTTCCGGCACCTTGTCTTTGTGGGCATTGGATACCTCCAGATAGTAACCAAAAACCTTGTTGTACGCCACCTTAAGAGAAGAAATGCCTGTCCGTTCCTTTTCTCGCTCTTGTACTTGCAGGAGATAGTCCTTTCCGGAGAACGCGATCTTTCTCAGCTCATCGAGCTCTGCATCTATGCCTTCTTTGATGATATTTCCTTGCGTGGCATTGAGAGGAAGCTCCTCTTTAAGATGACTTTCGATCTTGTCCAAAAGCTCTGTGCAAGGCACGAGCGAAGCTGCCAGTTCCTGCAGTTTTCCAGAGCCGGTATCAAGGCTTTCGCCAATAGGGGCAATGCGGTTCAGTGCTTTTTTTAGGTTAAGCAATTCCCGGGGGTTGATGCGCTGTGCGGCTACTTTGGATACCAATCGTTCGATATCTGCCATTTCAGCTAATTCATCGGCCACATGATCCCGGATTTCAGCTTCGCTTAAAAAAGCTTCTACGGTTTCCAGCCTACCTTCTATGGCCTCTTTGTCTTTGAGCGGAAGCACCATCCATTTCTTGAGCAATCGGGCACCCATGGCAGTTTTGGTGGCATCTAAAATGCTCAAAAGAGGCACCCCGTCTGGTTGCTGGGGATAGACAAGCTCCAGGTTTCTGATGGTAAACTTGTCAAGCCAGACATACTTGTCCGTATCGATTCGTGAGATGGAGGAAATATGCGAGACCTCCTTGTGCTCCGTCTCTTCAAGATAATGGACAATCGCCCCGGCAGCACTGACTCCCTCTTTCAGATCTTCTATTCCAAAGCCTTTTAGGTTCTTGGTTTGAAAATGGGTGTTGAGTTTTTCATATCCAAAATCGAATCCATAGATCCATTCTTCCAGCGCAAATAAATTATTGTCATTGTCAATTGACTCTTCAAACTTTGCTTTTTGGCTTTTGCAAAAGAGAATTTCAGATGGGCCAAATCCTTGAATCAGTTTGTCCAGATACTCAACATCTCCTTGCGAGACCATAAATTCACCGGTACTAAGATCTAAAAAAGCCACTCCGTTCGTATCCTTTCCAAAAGTGACAGAAGCGAGATAATTGTTGCTTTTCTGATCAAGAACATTGTCATTGAGTGTGAGACCGGGGGTGACCAGTTCGGTAACGCCGCGCTTTACGATTCCTTTCACTGACTTTGGATCCTCGAGTTGATCACATATCGCCACACGATTTCCAGCCCTGACTAGCTTGGGGAGATAGGTGTCCAGGGAGTGGTGTGGAAATCCGGCCAGCTCAATGTGTGAGGCTGAGCCATTGGCTCGTTTGGTCAGGACGATGTCCAGGGTTTTACTGGCTTTGACCGCATCTTCACCAAAGGTCTCGTAGAAATCCCCCACCCGAAACAACAACAGTGCATCAGGATGCTTCGCCTTGATGGCGTTGTATTGTTTCATTAAAGGGGTCTCCTTGGTTTTACTAGCCATAGTTATTCCTGTAAGGCACGAATTTAAAAAGTAACCCCATTCACAGGAAACGGAATGTCTTCATTTTATCCACAATCGTTGATTTTAGCCCTGTTAAATCACTTTCTTTGCCCATGCGCAAACTGAAAAACGAAGAGCTCAATCGACCCACACTGGAAGAGTACAAAGAAATTCCAAAAAACGAGGTAATCCTGGTACTCGACAACATCAGAAGTCTCAACAACGTGGGTTCTGCTTTTCGTACTTCGGATGCATTCAACATCAAAAAAATCTATTTGTGCGGAATAACAGGAACGCCTCCACATCGGGATATTCATAAAACGGCTTTGGGGGCGACTGATTCTGTAGAATGGGAGCACAATTCTAGTACTCTGGAGGTAACAAAAAACCTAAAGGCAGAGGGCTGGGAGATTATTTCTGTCGAACAGGCAGAGCAGGCGACACAGCTGGATCAGTTTAAGCCGGAGGTCCAAGCAAAGTACTGCTTCATCTTTGGAAACGAAGTTTTTGGTGTGGAGCAGGAGGTAGTTTCGGCCTCAGATCGATGCCTGGAAATCCCGCAATATGGCACCAAGCATTCGCTGAATATTTCTGTCAGCATTGGTGTGGTTTTATGGCACTATTTGATGTCCAAATCCTAAGCAGAAAGCCCGCCAAAGGGTATATTTGCAGCGCAAATCACATATACTTTTTTAAACAGAATTCACGATGGAATACAGAATCGAAAAAGACACAATGGGCGAGGTGAAAGTACCCGCCGACAAGTACTGGGGAGCCCAAACCCAGCGATCAAGAGAGAACTTCAAAATTGGCGGTGAAGCCATGAAAATGCCTATCGAAATTATCAAGGCATTTGCTATCCTAAAAAAATCAGCCGCAGAAGCAAACAACGAATTGGAGGTTCTCGATAAAGAAAAGAGTGATTTGATTGGTCAGGTTTGTGATGAGATTTTGGCTGGGGATCTGGATGACCAGTTTCCACTGGTGGTCTGGCAGACAGGATCGGGAACTCAATCGAACATGAACAGCAACGAGGTGATCGCCAATCGGGCCCATGTGATCAAAGGGGGAAGTCTTTCTGATGAGAAGAAATTCATTCACCCAAATGACGATGTGAATAAATCACAGTCTTCTAATGACACCTTCCCCACAGCCATGCACATTGCGGGATACAAGATGGTGGTGGAAACGACCATTCCTAAAGTGAAAAAGTTGCGTGATACATTGGATGCCAAGGCCAAGGCTTTCAAAGACGTGGTGAAGATTGGCCGAACGCACTTCATGGACGCAACGCCTCTTACATTAGGGCATGAATTTTCAGGTTATGTTTCTCAGCTGGATCACGGTTTGAAATCTTTGAATAATACAATGGCGCACCTGTCCGAGCTTGCGCTGGGAGGTACAGCGGTAGGTACAGGGCTAAACACACCTCAAGGGTATGATGTCTTGGTGGCCGAAAAGATTGCCAAGCATTCAGGAATGCCTTTTGTAACTGCGGAAAATAAATTCGAAGCATTGGCCGCTCATGATGCCATCGTAGAGACCAGCGGAGCATTGAAGCAGTTGGCCGTGAGCCTCATGAAAATTGGCAATGATATTAGGATGCTTTCATCCGGTCCGAGAAGTGGTATCGGTGAAATTGTGATCCCAGAAAATGAACCCGGATCATCCATCATGCCCGGTAAGGTCAACCCTACCCAATGCGAAGCATTGACCATGGTATGTGCCCAGGTGATCGGCAATGATGTGGCAGTATCGGCCGGAGGTATGACGGGTCACTTTGAGCTCAACGTGTTCAAACCAATGATGATTTACAATCTGCTGAATTCTGCAAGATTGATCGGGGATGCTTGCGAATCCTTTAATGACAACTGTGCGATTGGTATTGAGCCAAACCATCCGGTGATTGAAGAAAAACTGGAGAAATCACTGATGCTAGTGACAGCTCTCAATACGCACATCGGATATGAAAATGCGGCTAAAATTGCCAAAAAGGCACATAAGGAAGGTAAAACCCTGCGGGAAGCAGCACTTGAACTCGAGCTCCTTACCAACGAACAATTTGATGAGTGGGTAGTGCCTGCGGATATGGTAGGTAGTTTGAAAAACTAATTATTGCTTCACAAAACTTGAAATAGTGCAATTATTATTGAATATGTACTATATTTAGGACAAGTTTTTTGTACATTAGTAATTTAAAGTAGGATTAAATCAAAAAACCATGAAGAATATAGTACTAGTACTTTCTTTCTTTTTGGCTTTGACATTTGTCGAATCTGCGAACGCACAGATGTCTAAGAAAGAAGCCAAGGAATGGAAAAAACGAATTAAATCATTGACTCCTGAGCAGTACAAGGCATTGCTGGAGGAAAACAAGTCGCTAAAGGGTCAAGTGAGTAGCTTGAAAAAAGAGCAGTCATCAGTAGATGACAAGCTTAGTGAAAAGGATAATCAGATCCAGGATTTGCAGGATCAGGTTTCTAGCATGAGAAGAGAGGTTTCGGAAGCAAAGCGTAAAGCAGAGCAGTCCGCGGCCACCGCATCAACAAGAAGTGTAAATCAGGTTCCTTCTAAGGGAGTTGTTTTTAAAGTTCAGATTGGTGCGTTCAAGCAAAAGGATCTAAAGAAGTTTTCTGAGGATAATCCATCTTTTGAGGTAGACGATAAGAATGGTACCTTGAGATATACCTTGGGGATATTTCGAGATTACTGGGAAGCGGATACCTTTAAGAAATACCTTCGAGAAATGGGTGTAAAAGACGCATGGATCGTGGCATATAAAGATGGTAAGCGCGTTCCGATCAAAGAAGTGCTTGAAGGTGTGATTTAATTCGCATTTGTTTAAAAAAATTAAAACCCCGATTGGAAGGTTTCCTGTCGGGGTTTTTTATGAATTGATGTGTCTATCTTTGCGGTCAATATATAATCTGTATGATTCATTATAAAACCAAAGAAGAAATTGAATTGATGCGTGAAAGCGCACAACTGGTCTCAAAGACCCTGGGAATGCTTGCCTCTGAGATCAAGCCGGGCGTGACTCCCTTGTACCTTGACGGATTGGCGGAAGCATACATCAGGGATCATGGAGCCGAACCAGGCTTCCTGGGATTGTATGATTATCCCAACTCTATTATCACCTCTGTCAACGAACAAGTGGTACACGGCATACCAACAGACAGACCTCTGGAAGAAGGAGATGTCGTTGGCGTGGACATTGGAGCCTATAAAAATGGGTTTTATGGAGATCATGCTTACACTTTTGAAGTTGGAGAGGTTGCCCCTGAGACTAAGAAATTGCTTGAAGTGACGAAAGAATGCCTGAAGTTGGGTATAGAGCAAGTGAAGAAGGGAAACCGAATCGGGGATGTAAGTAACGCCATTCAACGACATGCAGAAAGCCATGGATATGGGGTGGTTCGTGAACTTGTCGGTCATGGCTTGGGCAAAGAGATGCACGAGAGTCCGGAAGTTCCAAATTTCGGAAGGAGAGGAAGAGGCCCAATGATCAAAGAGGGTTTGGTGATTGCGATAGAGCCTATGATCAATATGGGCACCAAGAATGTGAAACAATTGGCCGATGGGTGGACTATTGTCACGACCGACAAAAAGCCTTCAGCGCATTTTGAACACAATGTAGCTGTCGTGGATGGTAAGCCAGATGTCCTTTCTACTTTTGATTTTATCGAGGAAGCACTCACAAAAGTGAAAAGTGCATAAGCATGTCCATGACGTACTTATTTCTTATATTTATTCGTTTTTCAAAAAAGACCTAAAAAACTAAACCATGGAAGAACCTGTGCTAAGCATGCATGAGAATTGGACCAACCTAGCGACAACTGGCGCGTTGGTTTTAGTTGTACTCTCTTCTGCCTATTACATATTTTACGTGATAATCGCGGCGATGATCAGTAACCGAACTAAGAAATACAAATTTGTCCAGTCGAAAGAAACGGCTGTCATGTGGCAGGCGGGCATTGGATTTTGTATTGCATTAGCTCTTGTCATCAATTCGTTTTTATTGAATGAGCGGGATTACGGGCACATTTTTATTTTTTCTCTCAAGACCGGAATGTCACTGGGAGGGGCGATTGGTATTGGGTTTGCAATCAAGGCATACCTTACTGTGTATTATCCCTTTATTTTAGAAAAGAGATTAGCGGACATTCGTTTCAAAGAACGAAAAAACCCTAAAACAGGACGCGCCATGCGATTGCTCAATGAAGAAGAGGAAGATAAATACCTCACCGAAGAAATGATCCGTCAGGAAGATGAATTTCGCTTTGATTTTGATGTTTGGCTGGACGAGGGATCAGGAGATACCATTATAGAGACCTATAAAGGGTCTACCAATAAGATTTGCGAAAAGTGTAATTTCAGAACACTTAAACTCGTCAAAGAAGAGATCGATGACGATAACCACTCCAAGATGCTCTACTATGAGTGCTCGCATTGTGGAAATAAGCATAGGGAACTAGATACTTAAAACAAAAGGCTACCAAATTGGTAGCCTTTCTTTTTATCGTGCATCTGTGCCGAATTTGGGGAGAAGCCTCAACCCTCGTAACTGAAATTTGGTATTCTCTGTCTGCCGATGAGCAGGTATCCAGATGAGACACATTACTTTGTGAGTTTTCTGTCCAGGAAATAATCGTTTTTTCTTTCGAAAACATCCACTTGTGCCTGCAATAATCGCCAGGGTAGGATCATTTGAAAATCTTAATAAATAGAAAGGTTTCATGGAGTTTGGTGGTCATTCATATACACCAAGCGGTATGGTATTCACCAACGAAACATAAAAAAGGGTTTCCAAAATGGAAACCCTTTTTTGTGCATCCGGAAGGATTCGAACCCTCAACCCCCAGAGCCGAAATCTGGTATTCTATCCAGTTGAACTACGGATGCATCAGTGCAAATCTAGCACTTATTAAATCAGTTCTTTCACTTTAGCAGCAGCGTCTTTCAACAAAATCGCTGAGTATACCTTCAGTCCTGATTCTTCGATGATTTTCGCTCCTTCTTCAGCATTAGTTCCTTGCAGCCTCACGATAATAGGAATATCGATATTGCCGATGTTCTTATAGGCCTCAACAACTCCATTAGCTACACGATCACATCGTACGATGCCTCCGAAAATATTGATAAGAATTGCCTTTACATTAGGATCTTTCATGATAATCCTAAATCCAGCCTCTACAGTCTCTGCATTGGCAGACCCTCCTACGTCCAGGAAGTTAGCAGGCTCACCACCCGACAGCTTAATGATGTCCATGGTAGCCATGGCCAGCCCGGCACCATTGACCATACACCCAACGTTGCCGTCGAGCTTTACATAGTTGAGGTCAAACTTTCCTGCTTCTACTTCTGCAGGATCTTCTTCAGTGAGGTCTCTCAACTCAGCCAGTTTCTTGTGTCTAAACAGGGCATTGTCGTCAAGGTTTACCTTGGCATCGACCGCCAAAATCTTGTTGTCAGATGTTTTGAGTACAGGGTTGATTTCAAACATTGACGAGTCGGTAGACTCATAGGCATTGTACAGGGCAAAAATGAATTTCACCATTTCTTTGAAGGCTTGTCCCTCAAGTCCCAAAGCGAAGGCTACTTTTCTAGCCTGGAATCCTTGCAATCCTACCTTAGGATCAATCCATTCCTTGATGATTTTTTCTGGAGTCTCTTCTGCGACTGTCTCGATGTCCATACCTCCTTCGGTAGAAGCCATGATCACATTGCAGCCTTTCGCTCTGTCAAGTAGAATACTCAGGTAGTATTCCTTCGGCTCACTTTCTCCTGGGTAGTATACATCTTGGGCGATGAGCACTTTGTTTACTTTCTTTCCGGCGGGACCGGTTTGGTGTGTAACCAATGTGCCGTTGAGTATTCCTTTCACCTTTGCGGGTACCTCTTCGAGACTTTTGGCAAGAACTACTCCATTTGAGTCGGTTTCTTTTACTTTTCCTTTGCCTCGCCCGCCCGCGTGTATCTGAGCTTTCACGACATACCAGTCAGTACCGGTTTCTGAATGCAGCTTCTTAGCGGCCTCTAATGCGGTATCAGGGGAGTCAGCGACAATTCCTTCTTGTATGGTCACCCCAAAACTCTTGAGTATATCTTTTGATTGGTATTCGTGAATATTCATGATTTTAAAATTTTGTGCGAAAATAGTTCAAGACGATGGCATTGTCAAATGAGCCTTTTTATGTTTTTCACTATTGCTATTCATCTTTTAGTATAAGTTGGTGCAGGATTGCACAATAGTTTTGCCAGTATGGGGGAGTTGATTATTTTCGAATACTCATTCAATCCCGTGAATTAGTTGAATACCACCAAACTCAATATTCTCTTTCTTGAAGAAAATGATGAAGACGTCCAGAAGGCCATTAAGGCCATAAGTAAAGCTGGATTTGAAAATGATCATCTACAGGTCAGATCTCTTACGGAGTTCAAAGAAAAGCTTTTTGATTTTCTTCCGCATCTCGTCATCTCGGATTTTCAGCTGAGCTCAGGGTTGGCTCTTGACGCCTTTAAATATGTAGGGGATATAGATATACCTTTTATAGTGGTCGCCGATACTATTGGTGAGAAGAATGCAGTGGAGGCCCTTAAGCAAGGGGTGACCGATATTGTTTCTAAAGATGGACTGTCAAGACTTCCTCTAGTAATAGAGCGGGCGTTAAATGAAAAAAGGGTAAATAGAGAAAAGAAAACTGCTGAGCATGAGCTGATCTTAAACAAAGAAAGGTTGGAGCTAGCTCTTGAAGGTACCGATATGGGTATTTGGGATCTTGACTTTATGTCCAACACGATTGTATATAATAATAAGAGTCTTTCTATCCTGGGTCTTTCTAAAGAGGAAGCAATTATTGAATTCAACTACTTTCAGGAAAAGAGTGATATGATTGATCCTACGGTGGAGATTGCGCTCAGTGAGATGGTAGAGGAGAAGGCGACCATGTTTGATCATGAGTTTCCTATATATAGGAAAAACAACATGCAGCCCAAATGGGTATCAGCTCGAGGCAAAATCACGAGGAAGTCCCTGGACGGGAAGCCGCTCCGTGCTTCTGGCACTCTTATAGACATTACGGCTCGAAAAATTTACGAAGAGCAGCTTAGAAAAAACCAGGCGATATTGGAAAACGCCGAAAGCGTCGCTCGCATGGGTAGTTTTGAGTGGAACTCAAAAGATTCTGTACTTCTCTATTCTGATGAGTTTAGAAAGATATTTGATATGGAAGATGGCACTAAGATCACCGTCTTTGATTTGTATCGAAATAGAATCCACCCTCAGGATCGATCATTTTTCAGAGAGGTCTTTTTAGCCAAGAAAAAGTTCTATGATATAGAGCACCGTATCACCCTGCCTGATGAGTCCATCAAAATCGTAAGAAATTCCGGCAATATCACGACGGATAACAAAGGTAAAGTCAAGACGATCATGGGTGTGGTGCAGGATATTACCGAGCAGCGAGAGATTAGTAAGTCCATATTCAAGGCACAGCAGGACGAGCGGGCCCGAATTGCCCGGGACATTCATGATGGGATAGGTCAGATGCTGGTGGCTGCTAAATTTAAGCTGTCGTCGCTGGACGTAAGTACCGCAGAGCTGCTTGAAGACTCTAAAGAAGAAGTAGAAGACCTATTAGGAACTACATTGGAGGAGATCAGGCGCGTCTCTCGTAACCTGGCCAATCGACATCTGGAGGACTTTGGCCTGAAAAAAACCCTTGAGTACTTTGTAGAAGAAACGCAAAATGTTGCCGATTTTGAAATCATTGAGATGATCGATCTACCGGGGGAGTATGATTTGGAGTTGTCCAACACCATATATAGAGTAGCGCAGGAGGCCATCAACAACGTAATCAAATACGCACAGGCCAAAAATGTATATATAAGTGTGGAAACCACTCAGGAAAACATTATTTTGGAGATACGAGACGATGGAGTAGGCTTTGATACGGAAATAAACTGGAACGGCATCAAAAACATGAAAGAGCGGACTTCATTGCAAAACGGGCACTTCGAGATTGACTCAGCACCTGGCAAAGGCACTGTTGTTAAATCCTGGTTTCCCTTAAATAACTAAACTTATGTCAAAAACAACTATTCTGGTCGTAGATGACCATTCGCTAGTCAGAGAAGGAATCATTACTATGTTGTCCATCTACGATGACTTTGAGATCATAGGCGATGCAGAGAGTGGCGAGGAAGCCATGAAGAAAATCGATTCGCTCCTTCCCGATGTGGTTTTATTGGATATTAATATGCCCGGGATGAACGGAATAGAAACGGCCAAGCAAATCCTTGAGGACTATACCTCTGTGAAAATCATCATCCTATCCATGGATGTGACCCAGGATCATATATCTGAAGCGATTAAGGCGGGAGTGTCAGGCTATTTGGCCAAGGACACCAAAAAAGAAATATTGGCGGAGGCCATCAGAAAGGTAATGACCGGAGAGCAGTTCTTCGGAGAGAAGGTATCACAGGTGATCTTCAAAGGTTTTTACAAGCAAAGCAAGGGCGAGCGAGTGGCCAGTGAAAATAAAGTACTCAGCAAACGCGAGGTGGAAGTGCTACAGCAGATAGCTTCCGGTCTGTCCAATCGTGAAATCGCCGACAAGCTCTTTATCAGCATCCGTACGGTCGATGCGCACCGCAATCATATCATGCAAAAACTGAATCTGAAGAGCACTGCACAGCTTGTAAAATACGCCATCAAAGAGAAATTGATTGACTTGGATTGAGATTGTCTCATTCCAAGTCTCCATTTTATTAGGTAATTCCCCTAAGATCCTACAAATTCCCCCTAAAAACGGCCGTGTTTTTTCCTAGAAGGCCATTTTGACCCAAACTTTTTTTCAACTTATTAAACTCCCTTTTTGGGAGTAATTGGACTATTCCTTCGACGAACATGTCAAATTCTTCGATGAATGAAGAGTTTTTCGCTTAATGTATTTTTTACGGAATTCCTCTATTTCAGGAGCCCGTTTTCGATTCTACTTTTGAATTGTGATTATGACAAAATGATCCACCAAACATTAATCCAAGTCGAACCAAAAGAAATAGAGTCATGAACGGATACTTCATCAGATCGTCAAGAGTTACTCCTTCAGTATACTTCAACCCTAAGAAAGGGATACTCGATATGAGAGGCAAATCAAGCCCTGAGGATCCATTGAGATTCTACAACTATGTACTCAATAGCCTTGATGTCTATGCAGAGAAAGGTGAGAGTCGAATGATCACGAACCTGGCGTTCGAATACTTCAACACCAGTTCTTCTAAATGCCTGTACATTTTTATGAAGAAGCTGGAGCGAATCAACGGGCTGGGTAAATCGGTAGTGGTCAATTGGTACTTTGAAGAAGGAGACGAGGACATGCGGGAAGCAGGGGAAGACCTGGAAAGCATGTTTGATATGACCTTCAACTTCAAGGAAGTGCCGGAAATAAAGGTATTGGGTGATCCAGCCCCGCAGCAGAAGGTTGCGTAAAGAAACGGGATAATACAGGTGGATTAAAAGAGTCGCTGCAAAGCGGCGGCTCTTTTTTAAGAAAACCTGATCCAAGAGATTGAAAAAACGGGATAATACAGGTGGATTAAAGGGTCGCTGCGAAGCGGCGGCTCTTTTTTAAAAACCTCTCCCGAGAATCCAAAGAAACGGGATAATACAGGTGGATTAAAAGGGTCGCTGCAAAGCGGTGGCCCTTTTTTAAGAAACCTAATCCAAAGAAACGGGATAATACAGGTGGATTGAAGGGTCGTTGCTAAGCGGCGGCTCTTTTTTAAAAACCTCTCCCGGGAATCCAAAGAAACGGGATAATACAGGTGGATTAAAAGAGTCGCTGCAAAGCGGCGGCTCTTTTTTAAACAAAGCCTGATCCAAAGAAATTAAAGACACGGGATAATACAGGTGGATTAAAGGGTTGCTGAGAGTCAGTGGCCTTTTTTTTTGTACCTAATCGAAAGCTCGACTTTCGCTGCCTATATTTGCTTCCCATGCTCGAAGCTCACGACATTTTCAAATCCTACGGTAGTCTACAGGTACTCAGCGGTATCACACTTAAGATCGAACAAGGCGAAGTAATCTCCATCGTGGGAGCCTCAGGTGCTGGAAAGAGTACCTTGCTGCATATCTTAGGGACGCTCGATACACCGGACTCGGGCTCGGTGACCATCAAAGGACAGAAACCATTTACCCTCAGCAACAACAGATTGGCTAGATTCAGGAATCAGGAAATTGGCTTTGTGTTTCAATTTCACAATCTGTTGCCCGAGTTTACCTTAAAGGAAAATATCTGTGTCCCTGCATACATATCTGGATCGAACGGTCGTGAACTGGATCAATATGCTGATCACCTGATGAAGCTGCTGGGCATAGCTGATCGAAGGGATCATAAGCCCTCTCAATTATCAGGAGGAGAGCAACAGCGTACCGCTGTAGCGAGGGCCTTGATCAATAAGCCTTCTTTGATATTTGCTGACGAACCCAGCGGTAACCTTGACTCGAAAAATGCGGATGAGTTACACCAATTATTCTTTGACTTGCAGAAAGAACTAGGGCAGACTTTTGTCATAGTCACCCACAACGATAGTCTGGCAGACAAAGCGGATAGAAAAATTGTGCTACAGGATGGTAAAATCCTGATTTAAAATGAAAATTTCCAAGGGAGTAGGATACATGGTGATTGCTGTCTTCACTTTTTCTTTGATGAAGGCCAGCGTCAAATACATCTCGCATATACCGGCAATAGAGATCATCATGTTTCGGTCGGTCATCTCACTGATAATAAGCGGTGCGTTTCTGATGAGGCAGAAGATCCCTCTGCTTGGTAACAACCGAAAAGTTCTTTTCCTGAGAGGCGCATCGGGAGCCGTAGCCCTTACGCTTTATTTCTACCTGTTGCAGGAGATACCGCTGGCCGCCGCTGCTACGATGCAGTATGTGTCGCCAATTTTCTCGGCGATTCTTGGCATCTATCTGGTTAAAGAAAAAGTACACTGGAGACAGTACATTTTTTTCGGCCTGTCGTTTGCAGGCATTATTTTAATTCAGGGGTTTGATCCAAGGATCACGACGATCCATCTTGTCATTGGGATTTCTTCAGCTGTATTTACCGGCCTTGCTTACAATTTTATCAGGATGCTCAAAAGTTCGGATCATCCGCTAGTGATCATTTTGTATTTCCCCTTGGTCACCTTGCCGATAGCCGGTGTAGCCAGCGTGTTTGTGTGGGTCGAACCACAAGGGTGGGATTGGTTGATGCTAATTCTGGTGGGTGTATTAACACAGATCGCTCAATACTTTATGACAAAATCCTATCAGTCAGAGGAAATATCAAAGGTGTCCATCATTAACTACTCGGGCGTTTTGTATGCACTCATCCTGGGCTTTCTCATTTTTGGAGAGACCTATGAGTGGATGAGCTTTGCGGGAATGGGCCTCGTAGTGGTTGGGATCATCCTTAATATCAAATTCAAAAAGTAGATTCTTCCGATTTTTTAAAATCATTTTCTACTCTTAATTTTCCATTTTAATCTAATAAAAAAATGTCCGGACATAGTAAGTGGTCAACCATCAAGCGAAAGAAAGGAGCGGCTGACGCCAAAAGAGGGAAAATGTTTTCGCGAATAAGTAAGGAGATCACCGTTGCTGTCAAAGAAGGCAACAGCGGAGATCCTGAATCCAATCCGCGTCTAAGACTAGCCATCCAAAATGCTAAAGGGGCCAACATGCCCAAGGACAATGTGGAGCGGGCCATCAAAAAGGGACTAGGGGGTGACGCCAATTCCTACATTGAACAGACCTTTGAAGGATATGGAGCTAGTGGTGTAGCTGTGTTTGTGGAGTGCCTTACGGACAACCAGAACAGAACCGTGCAGGAGGTAAGAGCGGCTTTCAGCAAGTATGATGGCAGTCTCGGAACGAACGGTTCTTTGGAATTTATCTTTGACAGAAAAGGGGTATTTGCTTTCCCGGTTCCGGAGGGAGTGGATATGGAAGAATTCGAATTGGAGGTGATCGACGGAGGGGCGGAGGAAATGGAGATAGACGAGGGCTTTGTATCGGTCACCTGTGTCATGGAAGATTTTGGCACTCTCAACAAGAAACTGGAAGAGTTGGGCATTGAGCCGGAAAGCGCAGAACTCCAGCGAATTCCCAACAATACCAAGGCCCTGGACGATGAAGGTTTCAAAAAGGTCATGAAGCTCATTGACGTCCTTGAAGACAATGATGACGTTCAAAAGGTGTGGCACAATCTGGAAATCGCTGAAGGTCAGGAAGAATTGATTGGATAATTTTCTATATTTAGAAATTGAACCAATCAATCAAATTATGCCCAGAGGTATTATTCTTTGCACAGACTCACAAGTCGCCTTTGAAAATCACCGCATCCTGCTCAACAAAAAGGCGCCGTTTCAAAAAATCGATGAAAACCATTTTATCAAGAAACCGGAGTTGAAGTGGAAACTAAACTCAGACCTTGTTCAGGATTTAATCGATCTGAAAAAGGCGAAAAGCGTAAGATCGAGATACGGACATTTGATATTGACCCTTTTTTCTATGGTCGCGCTGTCCATATTCATTCTTTCGTTTTTAGGGTACTAAAAAACCCCGATTCAAAGAACCGGGGTTTCAATTCGTTTGAGGTAACTAAACCTTATCCGATCTTGGCGATCAAATCAGCAGCTCTCTGAGAGTATCCGGCTTCATTGTCGTACCATGAGGCAACTTTTACCATGTTTCCATTGGTAGAAGTGATACCTGCATCGAAGATAGACGAGTGAGGGTCTCCTACGATATCAGAAGAAACGATTGGATCTTCAGTGTACTTAAGGATGCCTTTCATTGGGCCCTCAGCAGCAGCCTTCATCGCAGCGTTTACTTCTTCTACAGTCACTTCTTTTGATAGAGTAGCTACCAGGTCAGTGATAGAACCAGTAGGGGTAGGAACTCTCATTGAGTTACCGTCCAATTTACCATTCAAAGCAGGAAGTACCAATCCAACAGCCTTAGCAGCACCGGTTGAAGTAGGTACCATGTTCAATGCAGCAGCTCTAGCTCTTCTAGGATCTCTGTGAGGTCCATCCTGAAGGTTCTGATCAGCAGTGTAAGCGTGAATAGTAGTGATGTATCCTTTTTCAAGACCGAAGTTGTCGTGCAACACCTTGGCGATAGGTGCTAGACAGTTGGTAGTACAAGACGCATTTGACATGATTTTTTCGTCACCCGTCAAGATGTCTTCGTTTACTCCAAGTACTACTGTAGGGATGTTTCCTTTAGCAGGAGCAGAGATTACCACTTTTTTGGCTCCAGCCTCCAAGTGTCCGCTAGCGCCTGCTTCGTCTACGAATCGCCCGGTAGATTCCAATACTACGTCTACTCCTAGTGAAGCCCATGGAAGGTTTTTAGGCTCTCTTTCGGCAGTGATGCCAATTTTAGTTCCGTTTACTACGATGCCGTCTTCTTCGGCAGTTACAGTTCCGTTAAATTTTCCTTGAGTGGAATCATATTTTAACAGGTGGGCCAGGGTAGCCGTGTCAGTCAGGTCGTTGATGGCTACAACTTCTACATTATCTTTTTCCAATAGAGCTTTAAACGCTAGTCTACCTATTCGTCCAAAACCGTTGATAGCAACTTTAATCATTGATCAATTCTTTTGTTTGTGTGTAAATTTTGGTGCAAATGTAATATTCTGGATACCCAAAACAAATTATCCAACACAAAGAAATACGTGATTGAAAATCATGGAGTTGAGTAAAATAATAGAAATAAAAACGAGGTGTCATATTTGTAAAAAAACACTGTATTTAATGAAATTTTTTGAACCTTTTTTGTGAGATTTAGGACAAACAACCAATGCAATCATGAACAAAAAAATCCTGTTGATATTAATCATTTTTTCGGCACAAATTGCTCATGCCCAAAAGGACATTACGGGCCTCTGGAAAACCATAGATGACAATACCGGTAAGCCACGATCCATCGTGGAAATCTATAAAAACGGAAACAAGTACTTTGGGAAAGTCAAAAAACTGTATCGCGATCCCGGTGAGGATCCAAATCCCATGTGTGACGAATGCGATGAGGACGATGACCGTTATAAAAAGCCCGTCATTGGGATGGAAATAATCAGAGATTTAGAAAAGGATGGAGACGAGTACGACGAGGGTACGGTTCTCGACCCTGAAAACGGCAGTGTATATCGATGCAAGATCTGGTTGGAGGATGGGAACCTGATGCTTCGTGGATATATAGCATTCTTTTTTCGAACGCAAACATGGCTGCCCTATGTGGAAGAAAATTGATGCTATTCGTCGAATAATTAGGGGGTTAAGTCGTTTTAGGGTATAGCTCTTTTATTCAATTTCAAGTATCTTAGAGTTTGCCTCTGTCAACTTACTAGTTATCAGGGGTTACAATTTGTGTTTATGTTGTATTAAAACAAAAGCGACGGCTTTTTTTCCAATGAAGGATCATGAAGTTCTAGAGCGGGTAAGCCGAGGGGACGAAAAAGCGCTCGATTTTCTGTACAAGAAGTATTATCGGATGATGACAAGGATCGTCCTGACAAATAACGGTACGGAAGACGAGGCGAAAGATATTTTTCAGGATGCTTTGTTGGTGTTTTGGCAGAAGGCCATTTCAGGAAATTTGGTGCTTACCTCAAAGATCAGCACATACATATACAGTATATGTCTGAACCTCTGGAGAAAGGAACTGGATCGAAAAGCCAGAAACTCCGGAGAGATGGTGGAAGAGGCCACTTTCCAGGATTTTGAAAAACAAGAAAGGATTAAAATAATCAACGACTGTATCAACCAACTGGGCGATACATGTAGAAGAATATTGACCTACCACTATTTTGACGGACTGTCTATGCCGGATATAGCTGAAAAGCTTGACTTTGCAAACGCAGATACCGCCAAAACGAAAAAGTATAAGTGTAAAAAGAAGCTGGATCTGATGATCAAGCGCAATTATTCTTCGAGTGATTTTTTAGATTGATATGTCAATAAAGAGCGATTTCAACGTACAACTAGAAGCCTACTTTAGTGGGGAGATGCAGGGTGCAGACAGGCTGGTATTTGAGGGTAGGGTAGAAAGTGACCCCATGCTCAAGGCCGAGTTTGAACATCAGCAGGAAATCGTCAATTCGCTCAAAGCTCAACGTACTGCGGAGCTCAAAACCCGCCTGAGTAACATATCTGTAGAACCTACCCTGATTGGATCACTTCTCCAGAATTCACTGTTGAAACCAATTGGCTATGTCGTAACCGGTCTTACTGTGATGACCGGAAGCTATTTCTTCCTTGATGGAGAAAGCCAAAAAGAATACACTCTTCAAAAGCTTGAAAGTAAGCGTCAGTATCTGACTGCTAGTAGCCTGGAAATGAACAAGGAAATGGCCCTTGATTATCGCCACAAGTTGCTGGATAGACAGGTGACAATGCTTCCTCCGGCGAACGAGCCTGTAATAGATGAGCCCAAAGAGACGGTGATCACATCATCCAACGAAATTGCTTTCGAAGTTCCGGAGGTAGTAACTGAAATGGCCAACGATGAGTTCAAAGCCCCTACCCTTGAGATAGAGGAGGCCAAGAGAATCGAAGAGGTTCCGACGGTGACCAAAATGGACAAAATTCAAATCAATGCCGTACATTCTCGAAAGTATAGTTTCCACTATAGAATTGAGGACAATAGGCTTTTCCTTTATGGTAAGTTTAACGAGTCGCCTTACGAGATCATAGAGTTGAATACATCAACGACTAAGAAAATGTTTTTCTACTATGATGGCAGCTTCTACAACCTGAATAAAGAAGCAAATACCATCACACCCCTATCGAAGATCGAAGACGCTCGCCTGTCCAATAAACTGGACGCCATGAGGTCTGGCAATAGCCAATAGCTGTCCTATTTCTTCAAAATTTTCATGGGAGCTTTTAATATCAATTATTGAGGCTATTTTTGGTTTGCATTATGGCCAAAGAAAAGAAACCAAAAAAGAAGAGACTCGGGAGTTATCCGATTGTGAGTGTTGTGTTTAGCATTACGCTTGCACTGTTCGTCATGGGTCTGTTTGGTATGGTGCTGCTCCTCTCAACGAATCTCACAAGGGTGATTCAGGAAAATGTGGAGATGCAGGTCTACCTCAATAAGAGCCTTTCCAAGTCTGAGGTATTGAAGATTGTGAAGATCCTTTCCAACAAAGAATATGTGGTAAGAAACGACAACAATGCCGTGGTAGAGCATGTCACAAAGGAGCAGGCTGCAGAGGAGTTTACGAAAGATACCGGAGAGGATTTTGTGAAGTTCCTTGGGGACAATCCGCTGCGCGATCTGGTGACAATAAAAATACATCCCGACTATCAGTCCGTCGAAGCCCTGTCTGAGATCAAAAAAGAAATCTCCTACATCAGGGGTGTGTACGAAGTGGTCTACATAGAAAAGCTTGTCAGCAGCATCAACAAGAACCTAAAGAAAATCAGCTACTTTCTGATTGGTTTCAGTGTCGTGCTTTTGCTGGTGGTGGTGATCCTGATCAACAATACGATCAAGCTGGCTCTTTTTTCACAGCGGTTCCTGATTCGTAGCATGCAGCTTGTCGGTGCCACCGCCCGATTCATTCAGAAGCCGTTTTTAGTGCGATCAATGTTTCTGGGCTTCCTGGCTGGGGTGATTTCTACAGGACTCTTGTGGTCTTTGCTTCGATTTTCAGATCAATATATAGAGGGACTCATGTTGCTTGTTCAGCTAGAGCAACTGGCCGCTATGGCAGGTCTTTTATTGATCATCGGCGCTTTAGTCGGATATATGAGTACTTTTGCAGCCATCAAGAAATATATGAAAATGTCCTTGGACGAATTGTATTAAAATGAGTGATAGAAAAAATCTTGCCTTCAAAAAGGCCAACTACATGATCATGATTGCCGGCGTGCTGGTACTGGGTCTTGGACTGTTTGTCATGACCCTCGACGATGAACCCTATGGATTCGGTACGTTGGGTTTGACAGTAGGGCCGATCATCGTGATGTTGGGGTTTGCCATCGAATTTGTAGCCATTCTCTACAAACCGAAAGCTGATAAATGAGTTTTTGGGAAGCACTGATCCTTGGGATCATCCAGGGATTGACTGAGTTTTTGCCGGTTAGTAGTAGTGGACACCTGGAGCTGGGGTCTGTACTGCTGGGGGTACAGTCTAGTGACAATCTACTATTTGCGATACTGGTTCATGGAGCGACAGCTCTAAGCACCGTGGTAGTATTCAAAAAAGAAATTGCACAAATCATCAGCGGATTGTTTCGTTTTCAGTGGAATGAAGAGACACAATATGCTTTTCTCATTGTTGTTTCTATGATTCCGGTAGGAATTGTCGGTGTATTTTTTGAGGATCAGGTCGAAGCATTTTTTGGAGGGAAAATCATGCTCGTAGGTTCGATGCTACTGTTCACTGCGGTGCTATTGGCCTTTACCTATTTCAGCAAAAAAAATGAAGGAGGAGTCAATCTTCCAAAGGCACTTATTATTGGGCTTGCTCAGACAATCGCTATTATGCCTGGCATATCAAGATCCGGAGCGACGATATCTACCGCACTTCTCCTCGGAGTGGATAAAGAAAAAGCAGCTCGGTTTTCATTCTTGATGGTATTGCCACCAATTCTAGGTGCAATGCTTTTGAAAACCAAAGACATCATCGAGGCACCGGCGCTCGCCAGTGAAATTCCTGTTCTTACCTTGGTTGTAGGTTTTATAGCCGCGTTCGCGTCTGGTCTATTGGCATGCCGGTGGATGATTTCCATCGTTAAGCGGGGTAAGCTTATTTATTTTTCTATCTACTGTGGAGTTGTAGGGCTAATCGCCATCATTTCAGGATTTTTGGTTTGAGGAAAATTTCTAAATCAGAACTGGACTTTGAAAAGGGCGAAGTGTTTTTGATCGACAAGCCCCTTGAGTGGACGTCCTTTGATGTGGTCAAAAAAATACGAGGCACACTCAAGATAAAAAAAGTGGGCCATGCAGGTACTCTTGACCCACTGGCGACAGGACTATTGATCGTCTGTGCCGGTAAAGCCACTAAAAGGATTGATGAATTTCAAGGACTGCCCAAATCCTACGCCGGCAAGATGGTGATTGGGAAAACCACACCTTCGGTAGACCTGGAGACCGAGTTTGATTCGGAATCGGATTTCTCAAATGTCACTGCTGAAGATCTAGAATCGGCCAAAATCAAGCTCACCGGAGACCTCATGCAGGTACCCCCCATTTATAGTGCGATCAAAGTAGATGGTCAACGAGCCTATAAAATAGCCAGGAGGAAAGAGGATGCGAAGCTTGACCCACGACCGGTTACCGTATCCAAGTTTGAAATAGACCCTTCGAACCTTCCGGAAATTTCCTTTGAGATCGAATGTTCCAAAGGGACTTACATTCGAAGTATCGTGCGAGACTTTGGAGAGATGATTGGATGTGGTGCCTATATGTCGGAACTTCGTCGCACCGCCATCGGCGACCTGAAAATTGAAGACGCCTACCCATTAAAAGATTTCGTTTCCCAGCTGCAAAGCACTTAAATTTGCACTCTTTTATAGCATGCAGATCATCGACGACATCAACTCAATCCCGGCTATTGAAAATGCCATTGTCACCAGTGGCACATTTGATGGAGTGCATTATGGGCATAAAAAAATTCTCAAGCGACTGGTCAATACTGCAAAGAAAGAAAACGGAAAAAGCGTAGTACTCACTTTTTGGCCTCACCCGAGGCTGGTGCTTTTTCCTGAGCAAAAAGACTTGCGCCTCCTTTCTACATTTGAGGAGAAAGCCGAGCTGATGGCGGAGATAGGAATCGACTACCTGGTGAAAATCCGGTTTACCCGTGAGTTTTCTGAGCTTACATCGGCACAGTTTATCCAGTCCGTGATTGTTGAAAAACTCAAAACGAAAAAGCTCATCATCGGGTACGATCACAAGTTTGGCAAAAACCGTGAGGGGAGTTTTGAGTACCTCAAGGAAAACTGTCGTGACTTTGGGTTTGAGGTAGAGGAGATTGCCAGCCAGGATATAGATGATGTGGCGGTGAGCAGTACCAAGATTCGTCGGGCCTTGGAGGCCGGGGATGTGGATTTGGCAGCGACCTATTTAGGCAGGCACTATGAGCTGGAAGGAGTGGTAGTCGAGGGACACAAGCTAGGAACCAAAATAGGCTTCCCTACCGCCAACATTCATGTCAATGAATCGACCAAACTCATTCCCGAAGATGGTGTTTACGTAGTGTATGTACGTCTGGACGGAAAGCAATGGGGAGGAATGCTCAATATTGGCTCAAGGCCAACCATCGAAAATGCCGGCCGATCCGTAGAGGTCAATATCTTTGGGCTGGAAAAAGAGATTTATAATCAAACACTTAAGGTAGAGTTCATAAGACGGTTGCGGGATGAAAGTAAGTTTGACTCCATCGACGCACTCAAAAATCAACTGGCCATTGACAAAACAGAGTCCGAAAAGGTGCTCTCCAAAATGAAAGAATATGAGAAAATCTAATATCAATATAGCGGTCACTCTCGACGATGAAAGCATCCCCGAAAAAATAGAATGGTCTGCCGAAGACAATAATCAGGGGCTGCCGCTTGATTCAAAAGCTATCTCCCTTTCATTTTGGGATGGAGACAAGCAGGATACCCTCAATCTCGATCTATGGACCAAGGAAATGGATGTGATGGAAATGAAAAAGTTTTACATCAATCTACTAGGCTCCGCGTCCAACACCCTACTAAGCGCTACAGGCGATGAATTCATGTCGTCGGAGATTTCCAACCTCTGCGAGAAATTGGTCGAATACCTGAAAAAAAGTCAATAACCGGTGTATTAAATATTCGCCGATTCTGAGCCCAATCCTACGGAAATTCATCTAATTTCTGTATTATTATGTAATTGTTATACCCCGAAATAACCGTATGTTTGAGGGTTTAGCACGACATAACAATCAACTAATGATAATGATATGATAAGACTTTTTACTAGAATTCTAGTGCCAGGCATATTTTGCTTGGTGCTCATGGCGCACGACACCATAGCTCAGACGAGCGTTTCAGGTAGTGTCATTGATAGCGAATCGAAAGAGCCGCTGCTTGGAGTAAGTATAATCGTTAAAGGCAAAGTGATCGGGACAATCTCCGATACCGAAGGAAACTTTGCCCTAAATGTTTCTTCGGCACCTCCATTAACCCTTGTTTTTTCGATGGTGGGTTATACACCAGTGGAATTGAAAATCGATCAAGCCAATGTACAAGGGTTGGAAATTACCCTCGAAGAAAGTGCCATAATGGGACAAGAAGTGGTGGTATCTGCCTCCAGGGTGGAAGAATCTGTGATGCAGTCTCCCGTGAGTATTGAGAAAATGGATATTCTTGGAGTACGAGAGACGGCTTCCACTAGCTTTTATGACGCACTTCAGGGATTTAAAGGAGTGGATATGAGTGCTCAGAGTATTACCTTCAAAAACCTCAACATGCGTGGATTTGGTCAGAACGGTAACACGCGGATTGTTCAACTCATCGACGGAATAGACAATCAGGCTCCCGGGTTGAATTTCCCTGTAGGAAACATAGTAGGGATAAACGATCTAGATGTAGAAAGCGTGGAAGTGTTGCCTGGAGCAGCATCAGCTCTTTATGGACCCAACGCTTTGAACGGAATTATTCTGATGAATAGTAAGAGTCCATTTGATTACCAGGGACTCAGTGCTTATGCAAAAATCGGTGTAAACCATATAGATGGAGAAGATGATGATCCCTCCCTTTATCAGGACTGGGGTTTGAGATACGCCAAGGCCTTCAACAACAAACTCGCTGTGAAAGTCACGGCCTCTTACCTGAAGGCCAATGACTTTATAGGAGTTGATTATAGAGATAAGAGTCCGAATACCAATGGGTTGGGTGATGGCTTTGCTGTCGAAACACCAGGTAGAACTCGTCAAACAAATAGAACATTTGACGGTGCAAATACCTATGGTGATTTTGGTTTCAATCTCGGGTTCATTCCCAGGCTAGATCCAGCGTTTGATGCTGTGGCCAGCCAGCTTCCCTCAGGCCCGGACGGAGCATTTAGTCCGACTGGGTATTCAGAAGCATCTTTTGTAGACAATACTACCGAGAGTATCAAGTTTGGTGGGGCACTGCATTACCGGATCAACGATAACCTCGAAATTTTTGGGCAGTATAACTGGGGGTCTGGTAGTACAGTCTATACCGCCAATGACAGATTTGTTCTAGATAATTTTGTAATTCAGACTGCCAAATTGGAATTGAGAGGTTCTAATTTCTACGTAAGGGCTTATACTACTCAAGAAGACTCAGGGGACTCTTATGCAGCCAACACAGTTGCATCCTTGATCAATCAAAATACTTACATACCAGATTATGCTTTGAATTTCCTTGGTGCAAGAGGTCAGGGAGCTTCTCTTGATGCGGCGCATGCTTTCGCAAGGGGACAGGCTGATGCCAATCAGTCCAACTATGCTCCAGGTACTCAAGCCTGGCAAACCGGGGTGGATTCGTTAAGAAGAATTTCCATTTTCGATGGTGGGGCTAAGTTTACTGATGCTTCTAACATGTTTCATTATGAAGGCAGCTATAACTTTAGCGACCTGATTGATTTTGCGGAAATTGTGGCTGGAGGTAACCTTCGGCAATATAATCTTGACTCGGATGGAACCTTGTTTGCTTTGAATGAAGATGGTTCAGAGCAGTCATACACCGAGTGGGGTGCTTATGTTCAGATCACTAAGCCGGTACTGGATGACAGATTGAAGATTCAGGCCTCGGCCCGGTATGATAAAAATGAGTACTTCGAAGGCCAGTTTTCTCCAAGACTATCTCTGGTTGGAACCGTTGCTGGAAATCACAACATTCGTGGTTCATTTCAGCGAGGATTTAGAATTCCTACTGCTCAAGATCAATTTATTGATCTAGACGTTCAGACACGTAGGTTGGTCGGAAGCAACCAACTTCTGGTAGATCGATATAGGTTTAGAACTAATCCTGTTTATTCTACAGAGAGCTTGGCGGCTGCCAGGGCGGCTGGGGATCCATCTTTACTAGAGATTCCCGATAAGATAAATGAAGATTTGACCACTGAGAAAATAAGCACTTTCGAGTTGGGTTATAGAGGCCTGTTTTTGGATGATCGACTGATGATTGATGGGTATTACTATTTCAGTGCCTATCAGGATTTCAAAGCTGAGATTACTTTCGTTCAAGGTGTACCCAATGGGATCACTAATGATCCGGGAGATTTTGACCCTGAAAACAATCCGGCTGATAGAGCAGCGATTGTTCAAGGTACCGTCCCAACACAGGAATATGGATTTGATGTCAATGCCGATGGTACTATCACGGCTCATGGTTGGGGGCTGCAGGCAGACTACTTTCTGACAGGAGGTTATAAAATAAGTGGTAATGTTGCTTATAACGAGCTTTTGGATGACGATGAATTGACCGAGCAGGGTTTTATATCAGAGTATAATACACCGAAATATCGGTACAATGTATCTTTCAGCAACCGCGAAGTGATCGAAAACTTCGGGTTCAACGTTGCTTGGAGATGGCAGCAGGCTTTCTTTTGGGAGTCGTCATTCGGAGCAGGCGTGATTCCTGCTTTCGGTACCTTGGATGCTCAGGTTAGCTACAAAATACCGAGTATCAAGTCGACTATCAAACTGGGAGGTAGCAATGTGCTCAACGAGCGTTATACCACTTCTTTTGGTAACCCAAGAATGGGCGCGATCTACTACATTCAGCTAACATTTGACGAATTCTTAAACTAATATCCTGAAAAATGAAAAATATCAATAAATATATCATTGTGGCATTCTCAGCTCTGTTGGTTTGGAGTTGTGATGAAGAAGATAAGCTCATAGAAGAGCAGTTGGGTCAAAACCCGGACATAACTGTACCGCCTCCTTCAGGGACACCAGGTACTCTTGACTTTTCCACCTATGTGGCAATAGGGGCAAGTTATACTTCGGGAGCGATGGATGCAGCGCTCTATACTCACGGTCAAAGCAATTCATTTCCTGTCCTATTGGCTCAGCAGTTTGGAGCAGAAGGAGTTGGGGGAGGTGAATTCAACGTGCCAGATATCAATTCACTCAATGGATACTCTGGAGTAAGTGATGAAGGAGCTATAGAGGGAAAGTATGTACTCGATTTGGACTTGAATAACGATGGTGAACTGGGAGATGCAGGGATAGTCATCTCTGAGGGAGAAATACCAGGAGCCTACGAAGGAGATAAGTCTACCCTGAACAATTTTGGGGTACCAGGTATTGTGACCGGACAAATCCTGATTCCTGAGACCGGAGGTGCTGGAGGAACCGATCATCCTGCATACAACGCGCTCTACGCCAGGTTTGCTTCAAGCCCCGGAACATCTACTATTTTGGGAGATGCTTTGGCACGAAACCCAAGTTTCTTTTCTCTTTGGGCAGGAGGAAACGATGTGTTGGGATATGCAGTAAGTGGTGGTACGAATGATGCCATTCTTACGGACCCCGCTGATTTTGACTTTCAATACAATACCATCCTAAATTCTATTCTGGGGAGTACTTCAGCCGAGGGGGTTATCATAAACATTCCTAATATTCTTGCCTTACCATTCTTTCAGGCAGTGCCATATAATGCGATCCCGATGACGGATCAGGCCACGGTGGATGCAACCAATGCTGCTTATGAATCCTATAATGGCGGTGTTCAGGCTGCCCTGGCTAATGGCATTATTGATGCTCAGGAAGCTGCCTTAAGAACAATTACTTTTCAGCTTGGAGCGAATGCTGTGGTGATTTTGGATGAAGATTTGACTGATGTCGAGACTAATTCGGGGGGATTGATTCCAATTCCAAAGTTGAGGCAACTGCAAGCAACTCCTGATCCAGTGACGGTGCCTTTGGACGAGCTGATCCTGCTCAGTGCAAGTACGATACTTGGGACTTTGGCCGATCCTAATGATCCAAGTTCCGTGATTGGAGTAGGTGTTCCATTAGGTGATGAATATTCTTTGACCTTCAATGAGATTGGAAACATTATTACAAATCTCACAGCTATTAACACCACAATTGGTACAGCTGCAGCACTGAATTCGGATCGAGTTATGTTGTTTGATGCGTATACCCTTCTGCTCAGTATCATAGCGAATGGTGGATATGATGCAGGAGGATTTACGCTATTGTATGACTTCTCTCCCAACGGAATGTTCTCCAATGACGGTATCCATGTAAATACTCGAGGACATGCCCTTTTGGCAAACGAGATCATGAAGGGGTTGAATACACAGTTTGGCTCAGATCTTCCAATGTTGGATATTTTACAGTACAACTCATCGCCTTTTCAGCAGTAGTAAAAAGGATATTTTATAAAAAAAGAGCTGCATCCAAATAGATGCAGCTCTTTTTTTATCTCATTGTCCCGTCCTGGAATAGCGTTACACAACAAGGAAGCTATGTTATTTTATTAAACCTTCGGCTTTGGCCGGGTCAGGGGTTTGCTTAGCTCACCTTTTTCCGACAAGGCGATGGCAATAAACCGCAAGCTTGGGATTTCCTCAAATACGATGATCATCATCACGGTGATCGGCACGGACAAGATCATGCCCATGATGCCCCAGATGGCACCCCAAATAGTCAGCGAAAGAATAACGACCAACGAACTCATGTTGAGTGAGGTACCCATCATTTTCGGTTCTACGATATTGCCTACGATGATTTGTACAAATCCTACGGAGAGCAGCACGTACAGGAATGGAGCCAACTCGGCCATCTGTAGTACCGCAAACAATGCAGGGAAAATGGTGGCGATCAGTGAGCCGACTGTTGGGATAAAATTCAAAATAAAAATCAAAAAGGCCCAGAAGAGCGCCGCATCCACATCGAAGATGATCAAGGCGATATAGCTCAGCGCTCCGGTGATAAAGCTCACCAATGTTTTAAGCCTCAGGTACCGACCAATGTTTTGATCCATCTTGTAAAACAGTTCTTCCTTTTTGTCTTGCTCTGATTCCTCTGGGTAAAACGCCTTCAGCTTAAGAGGAAAAACAGTTTCCTCCACCAAAAGAAAGATCACATAAATGAGGATTAGGAATGCATCTCCGGCCAGGGTGGTCGAAAAATTGATCCCGTCGGCAGCCATTTGATCCAGGTCTATGTGAGAGGTATACTCATTGATCTTGGTGGCTACATCCCAGCCCATGAGCTCATTGAGCTGCAGGAGTACTACTTGAAAGTTCTTTTGGTATAGGTCAATGCCTTCGTAAAGAGTCGAGAGGTTATAATAGATCATTTCCATCACACCCACAATCACCAGCGTGATGACGAAAAATGCAATCATGCTTTGCAGCCAAATAGGGACTTTGCGTCTGACCCATGGAATCATTTGGAGGTTTTCGCGCAGCTCATGGATGATGAACCAAACGATCAGTGCCACAATAAACGGCACTACATATTCCTCAGAATAAACGAGCATAGTCACGATAGCAATCAGTATGACGAGGATGTACGTCACCTTTGCCAGTCCGGCATTGCTGGGGAGGTCTTTTTTAAGATCAAGCATTTTTCTCTTAATTAAGTGTTTTAAGCAGGTACTTCTATAGCTACAGGGAGTTAATTTAAAAACTAAATGGTCAGCTATGCAACTTCTGTGATTAAAATACTATCAAACTACTTGTTTTGCCATGAATCCGCCATCTGTTAATTTTGCGCTTCGTATACACCGTAAGAAAACCAGAAGCACTAGCATGAATGTAAAAACAGATACTGCAATGCCAAAGACCCGAAAGGAGTTGATGGAGGAGATCGTAAGGTTGAAAGAGGAAAAGAATGCAGTCCTGTTAGCCCATTATTATCAGGAGGCGGATATTCAGGATTTGGCTGATTATGTAGGGGATAGCCTCGGGCTTTCGCGAAAGGCAGCTGCTACAGATGCAGATATCATCGTATTTGCCGGAGTGCATTTTATGGCGGAGACTGCCAAGATCATCAACCCGTCAAAGAAAGTGATCTTGCCCGATGAAAACGCAGGGTGCTCTTTGGCCGACTCAGCACCTCCGGGAGCCTTCAAAGAATTCATAGATGCACACCCCGATCACCTCGTGGTGACCTATATCAACTGCAGCGCAGAGATCAAGGCCATGAGCGATATCATCTGCACTTCATCCAACGCTGTAGACATTATCAATTCCTTGCCAAAGGACCAAAAGATCATTTGTGCTCCGGATCGAAATCTTGGGGAGTACTTGAACATTCAGACAGAACGCAATATGCTCCTATGGGATGGGGCCTGCATGGTGCATGAGGCCTTCGCCATGGACAAGATTCTGGATTTGCATAAAAAGCACCCCAAGGCGAAGTTTATTGCGCACCCAGAGTCTACACAGAATATCCTTCGAATTTCTGCCTTTGTGGGATCTACCGAGAAGCTCCTGAGCTTTGTGCAAACGGATGACGCTGAAGAATTCATTGTAGCGACCGAGGCAGGCATCCTCCACGAGATGGAAAAAAGGGTGCCACACAAGAAACTGATCCCCGCCCCTGCCAAGGAAGACAATACCTGCTCATGCAGCGAGTGCCATTTCATGAAAATGAATACATTGGAGAAATTGTATCTTTGTTTGCTCAATGAAGAACCTGAAATTATTATCCCGGAAGACATACGAAGGAAGGCCCTCATTCCGCTGGAGCGAATGCTCGAATTGTCAAAATAGTTTCAAAAATGCATAAGTACGATTTTCTGGTCATCGGGTCGGGTATAGCCGGACTATCCTATGCCCTGAAAGTCGCCAGACAATTTCCAGACATGAAGCTGGCTATTGTTACGAAGGCATCAGAAGACGAGTCCAATACCCGCTATGCGCAGGGCGGGGTAGCGGTGGTGATGAATAAGGTGCAAGACTCCTACGATCAGCACATTCAGGACACATTAATCGCTGGTGACGGGCTTTGTGATGAGTCGGTAGTAGAGCTGGTGGTAAAGGATGCTCCGGAGCGGCTGCAGGAACTGATCAGCTGGGGGGCCGAATTTGACAAAGGGGCCCGGGGAGAATATGACCTGGGCAAGGAGGGCGGCCACTCTCAAAACCGCATTCTTCATCACAAGGATATTACCGGGCAGGAGATAGAAAATACCATGCTGGCACAGATAAGGGCGTGCGAGAATATCGATGTTTTGGCACATCATTTTGCTGTGGACCTGGTCACAGAGCACCATTTGCCTGTAGACGTAGATGGTAAAAAAAGAACTTGCTTTGGGGCCTACGTTCTCAATGAAAAGACCAATAAGATTGAGACTTACTCAGCCAAAATCACGATGCTGGCCTCCGGGGGTATTGGGCAAGTCTATCAGAACACCACGAACCCAAAAATTGCCACCGGTGACGGGATAGCAATGGCCTATCGCGCCAAGGCACGGATCAAGCACATGGAATTCGTCCAGTTTCATCCCACGGCATTGTATGAAACGAATCCTTCTCAGACCTTCTTGATCTCAGAAGCAGTGCGAGGGGATGGCGCCCTTCTGCGCAACATGAAAGGGGAGCTCTTTATGGAAAAATATGACGAGCGGAAGGAATTGGCTTCCCGTGATATTGTCTCCAGGGCTATAGACTCGGAGCTCAAAAAAAGCGGAGACGACCATGTCTATCTCGATTGCCGGCATATGGACATCGATAGGTTCATGCAGCACTTTCCGAACATTTATCGCAAGTGCCTGAAAATCGGAATAGACATAGAAAAAGACATGATCCCTGTGGTGCCTGCGGCGCATTATCTGTGCGGAGGAGTACAGGTCGATAGGCACAGCCAGTCTACGGTAAAGAATCTGCTGGTCTGCGGGGAAAGTGCCTGCACTGGACTCCATGGCGCCAATAGACTGGCCTCCAATTCACTGCTTGAAGCATTGATATTTGCTCATACTGGATTTCAGAAGACTGTAGAAATGATATCTACAGAAATAGAGTGTCCTATCCTACCAGAGTGGCGAGAAGAGGGAACGACCCAACCAAAAGAGCTCATCTTGATCACGCACAACCGAAAAGAAGTGCAGGCAATAATGAATGACTATGTAGGAATCATTCGATCAACAGAGCGACTCAACCGCGCCAATAAACGACTGAAACTTCTATACGAGGAGACAGAAGAACTATACATCCGAACCAAGATCTCTCCACAACTTATGGAGCTCCGCAACATGATCACCATCGCCTATTTGATCATACAGCAGTCCCTCGCCAGGGACGAAAATCGAGGTGGTTTTTTCCGGACGGATTAAGCTTCAGAGTAATATTATTTTTAGTAATAGGACCAAAGCCGAGCATCGTAAAGCTTTTTTTCTTTTATTTGATATATGGTAATTGTCGTAATTGCAGATGACTTTTCAGGGGCGGCGGAGCTGGCAGGAATAGGCCATCGGTTTGGGTTGAATGTAGAGATCCAATCAGAGTTAAACACCGAAGGCCGCCTGGACATGGTGGTGCTCAATACCAACTCCCGATCGATGACAGAGATTGAGGCAGTACAAAGGGTTGAAGAGCTTAGCCTGGATCTTATCAAAACCACCGCACCGATCAAGATCTTCAAAAAGATCGATTCTACCATGCGAGGGCACATTTTAGCTGAACTCGCCGTGCTACAATACCATTTTGAATACGACAAAATACTAATGATACCGGCCAATCCCAGTCGTAATAGGATTATTGAAAATGGTCAGTATTATGTAGATGGAGTGAAACTTTCCGAGTCGGTATTCGCACAAGACCCTCACTATCCAGCCACCTCCTCGTTCATTGAAGATTTGGTAAGTGCCAAAAATTCAGATTTCGAGCATCAACATCTCGCCGCATATTCGGATCTGCCGACCGAGGGGCTCATTACTTCCGATGTATCCAATACCGTAGATGTCAAGCACTTTGTGGATCAGTTGGGCGAGTTTGACTTGTGTGTAGGCGCCGCGGATACTTTCGAGGCATTTTTGGAGTTTCACGGCCATCAACCCAATGAGGAGAAAGAGTCCATTGATGCACCAAAAAAGAAAATCATCATAAATGGGAGCACGGTCAAGTTTCCAGACGAACACCATCATTTTCTAGAGCATTCTTATCCCTTTGAGGTAATTCCAAGCACCCGGGAGGGCAGCACTTTTACGATTCAGAAAGCCAACAAACAAGAGAAATTTGGTGAGTTTTTAGAAATAGTCAAGTCGCAAGACATGGTGAGCCTTTCCATTGATCACCCGATACAGAGCAGCAAGACCGCTTCAAATCTTTTTCAGGATTGGCTTAAGGAACAAGCCCGATATATTGTAGAAGGGCTGCCGGACGAAAACCTTTATTTTGGCCTGACGGGTGGTGCCACTACTGCGAATATTCTCAAGGCATTGGAGATAAAAACATTGAAGGTGGTGCAGGAGATTTTTCCTGGCATTGTCACCCTCAAGGCTGAGAGCCATCCACGATTGCTTTTCACAGTAAAACCCGGAAGCTATCCATGGCCGGACAGTTTCCTGAAAAATTGATTCAACTGATGTTCAAATCAATCTCCCTTCTTTTGCTGCTGGTAATGGTCGCTGGATGCACTGGCAAGCAAACTGGAATTAACAGAAAATCTGTCGTCACCAGACACAATATCAGCCATTCCTCCATTGATTCACTCAGCTCCTTTACAGTAGGCAATGGTGAGTTTGCTTTTACAGCAGACATTACAGGCTTGCAGACCTTCCCTGAGAATTATGCCCAGGGCGTACCCCTGGGAACCCAGTCGCAATGGGGTTGGCATAGTTTTCCAAATGACGGAAACTACTCGCAGGAAGACGTGAAGAAGAAATATTGGAACGGTCAGGACTCCCTCTATTACTGGTATCAATTTTCCAAAGGCACCGACCGACAAAACCAGGCGACAAAATGGTTGCGTGAAAATGCCCACCGGCTTCACCTTGGCCTAATAGGTTTGGAGATGGAAGGCCTTGATTCAATCCAGCAGATAGAAAACCCCAGGCAGCATCTCGATCTTTGGACTGGTGTTTTGACGAGTGAGTTTTATCTCAAAGGTGAAAAAGTGCAGGTGGAGACATTTTGTTATCAGGAAAGGGATAGGGTACATTTCAGAATTCAGTCGGCCTTGGTGGCCAGTGGGGACTTAAAAGTGAAAATCAGGTTTCCTTATGCGCAGCATGAAAAATTTTGTCCGGCGTATGATTTTGAAAGGCCTGAACTCCATCAAACAGACACATTAGATAAGACGGAAGAATCTGTCGCATTTGAGCGAACGCTCGATGATGCAAAGTACCATGTAAAAGTCGGGGGTCTAAAAGATATGGCATGGCAGGAGTCTGCTCCGCACGAGTTTTTATTTGGGTCTAATGGTGAAATGTCTACAATAGAAATGTGTGTCGAGTTTTCACAGGAGCCAACTTTTACAGAAAAAACCAATTACGATGTAGCCAAAGCATCTTCGATCAAAAAGTGGGAGGATTTTTGGAATAGTGGTGCAGCGGTTGATTTTTCGGAATGTACTGATCCCCGTGCCGAGGAGCTTGAACGTCGTGTAATTCTTTCACAGTATTTGACCAAAATTCAGTGCTCCGGAAAATATCCCGCCCAGGAGACCGGGCTCACCTACAATAGCTGGCATGGCAAGTTTCACTTGGAGATGCACTGGTGGCATGCAATGCACTTCATATGGTGGAACCGCCCAGAATTGATGGAGCAGCAAATGGAATACTATTTTGACATATACGAGCGATCGCAACAGACCGCTGTGTATCAGGCTTATGAGGGCATTCGGTGGCCTAAAATGATCGACCCCTCGGGTAGGGATAGTCCGAGTGGCATTGGCTCATTTCTCATTTGGCAGCAGCCTCATATCATATATTTTGCTGAAGAGCTGTACAAACAAACCGGAGATGCCCAGGTGCTTGAGAAGTATCAAAAGTTGGTTTTTGCTACGACGGATTTTATGGCCAGCTATGCACGGTGGGAGGAAGCAGGTCAGCGGTATGTGCTGGGTCCGGCTTTGATCCCGGCTCAGGAGCGGTTCCATGCTGAGACCACTGTTAATCCTGCATTTGAATTGGCCTACTGGCGTTGGGGCCTGATGACGGCCCTGGAATGGCAGGATCGACTGGGCATAGAGCGCAACCAAAAATGGCAGCACGTGCTTGATAATCTATCCGACCTTCCTGAAAAGGACGGGTTGTACCTCTTTACCGAAGACGCTACGGATTCATACGAAAACCCAAGATACCTAACGGATCACCCGATAGTACTGGGATTGCTCGGGTTTATTCCTGACACAAAGTACGTGGATCGAGAAATCATGTTGGCTACACAACAGGCCGTCATCGATCAATGGAGCTGGGAGTCTACCTGGGGTTGGGACATGCCACTGGCTGCAATGAATGCCACTGCAATGAACCAGCCGGACCGGGCGATAGACTTTCTTTTAATGGATACACCCAAGAATACCTACGGGATCAATGGACACAACTACCAGCGACCGGGCCTCACACTTTACCTGCCCGGAAATGGAGGATTACTTGCCGCTGTGGCCCAGATGTGTAAGACCCAAGAAGGCTTCCCGGATGACGGCAAATGGGCGGTGAAATGCGAGGGGTTTGGATTGATTGATTAAATTTATTCTATTGGGGGCTTGATACAACCCAAATCAATGATCAATAGACTGTGCATATTACTCCTCATTGGACTGATCGCCAGAGTGGAAATCTCTGCGCAAAATCCCCTTAACCAGTTTTATGAAATCGATAACCTGGACTCCAAAGAACTCATCAAAGGAGTGGTCAGGGACAATCTGGGTTTTGTATGGGTGGCGACGGATGATGGAATATTACGATATGACGGCAAGCAGACCCAGGTTTTCAATGGACTAAAAAATCGCTACGCCAAAGAGTTTCTCCTGACCCGAGACAATCGTGTATGGGTAATCCATGATACTGGACTTGAGCTCATGTCGGATAGGGTAGACAGTGTGGAGGTGGAAATTGTCTCTGCTGAGGAAAAGGACTATTCGCAAAGCCTGGGTTTTCCCAAGTCGATTTATGAAGATCGGGACAGTGTCCTTTGGATAGGAGAGAGCAACGCCATCGTAAGAATTGATAAAAATGGCCTGAAACGGTACAGCCTTGGACCAGAATACTTATCCATTAGCTACCATCATTCCTTTTCATTTACAGAAGATGCGTTTGGTCACTTGTGGGTGGCACCCTACAAGGGAGCCCTGCTGTCTTATGATGAAAAGGAGGATCGGTTTGTGCCTGTGCCCATTGACCAGGACCTCAATGAGGTCAGCGCCATTGCAACCATTCGTGGAGACCATATATTGATATCGGGTCGCGAAGGGCTGCTGCAGATCAAGATAGACAGCAACAAGGACATATTGGATGCAAAGTTTGTGGAAGGGCCGGCGAATATTGCTGACCTGGAGACTGTCGGGAATAACCATGTGTATATAGCCACATGGGATCAGGGGCTGTACTATTGGGATTTTGAGATTGGTATGGAGTCATTGAAGAAAATTGATGAGGTCTCGATCGAAGACATTGTCAATCTTAGCTTCAACCCAAGGAGCAGAGAACTGTGGATCGCGGGAGGGGAATCTATCGGTGTGCTCATGCAGACACAGGTCAAGTCCATCAAGAAAGCCGGAAAGGTGCGGATCGAGTCACTGTCTTTTGACCGAACTGGCGGAGTGTATTTTTCATCGGGTGAGCCGGTACATCATCTTGGTGACCTGGATCAAGGCATGGTTAAAAGAGTACTGTACTCCAGTGAGACTTTTTTTGGAAGGATTTATTATCAAAAGGGCCGGCTATGGGTGGGTGATGTTTTTGGGTCGATCTACCACTATGACGTAGCCAGCATGAAGGAAACATCCATTGTGAAAAACCTGGGTGCACCGATTACCTATATTATGCAGGACAGCCGTGGTGATCTTTGGTTTTCCGGAGGATCAGGAGTGGTCAGGATCGACACCAATGACCAGCCCACGGTTTATCAAAATGTGCTGACGAGCAACATTATTCGGGAGGATCGAAATGGGTCGATCGTATGCGGGCGTACGGGTACCGATTCGCTCGTGTATCGATACAGTCCAGATGATGATCGGTTTATTCCCCTGGAGATCGAGATGAAGTTTAGCGGAACCATTACGGTCAATGATCTGGAGTTTGATCGGGATAATAATCTATGGCTGGCGACTGACCAGGGGCTGTTTTTTGCACAGAATAAAAATGAAGAATACCCTGTGGCTGAGCTGATTTCACTGAGTGAATTTCAGGAGGATGACAACATAAGGGCGATCGCAATATCAGAAAAATATACCTGGCTGGCCTATCCTGACGGATTGGTTTTTTATGATGGTGACGAGTCGATGTTATTCAACAAAGACAGTGGCTTGCCCTCCAATATTTTGAAAGAGCGGGGATTGAAATTTGGCCCCAAAGGAGAATTGTTCATCTATACAGCCAAGGGACTGGCCAAAATCAATGAAGAGCAAATTCACATCAGTAAATCAAAACCGCCGGTCATTCGGTCGATCTCTGTGAATGGAGAAAAAATCGATCTGGAAGACTCGAACTTTACATTTCCCTATAATTCACGCATTTCCTGCGATTTCATGTCCCTTTCATTTCCGGGCACAAAGCTGGAATACCAAACCCGAATCATCGGTTATGACGAGGAGTGGTCCAAGCCATCGACCAATTCCAATCTCTCGATCCTGGGCTTTTCAGAGGGCAACTATACCCTACAGATCAGAGCTAAACGTGGAGGGAAACAGTGGAGTGATCCTGTGATCCTGAGCTTCAGGGTCTCGGATCCCTGGTACCTGGAGTGGTGGTCTGTGGTCATGTTATTGGGTGCGGCTATACTCATTATCATACTTTTTGTGCAGATATATAACCGGAACCTCATTAGGCAAAAAAGGAAATTGCACGGTATTATAGAGCGGCGCACCAGGGAGATACAGGATCAGAAAAATGAGATCATCGAACAGCAGGAACGGCTAATCACACAAAAGGAAGAGCTCTTGAGTAAGAACCAGCTGATCCATGATTCGGATCAGGCCAGAAATAAGGCGGAGGTCAACTTTCTACATTTAAAGGAGAAACAGCTGCAAGAACAGATCGAATACAAAAACAAACAGATCACTACGCATGCGCTGAACATCCTGCAAAAGAACGAGTCACTTCGAGAGATTCGGGCAGAGATCAATTCCATCCTGGAAAAGCCGGAAAAGCACATGATCGCGGAACTCAGAAAGTCGCTCAAGATGATTGATGAGAGCTTCAAACTTGACAAAGACTGGGAGGACTTCAAGCTGTATTTCGAGCAGATCTATACTGGCTTCTATGCGAAGCTCAAAGTGAACTTTCCAGACATCACCAATACTGAGATGCGGCACTGCGCATTGATTAGATTGAACCTGCCGATTTCGGAATGTGCCTCCATACTGGGTATATCACCTGATAGTGTCAAAGTCTCTCGTAGCAGACTCAGAAAAAAACTCGGACTGGTGCAAAACCAGAGCTTGTCGGAGTTCATCATGGGGTTATAAATGTATGATACATGAGGTTAACAAATCAGAAATTTGTTTGTCTCCATTTTACTTTTAATTCTCTTTTTTGAAAGCAGTTTGTTTACCATTTGTTTACCCGGTTGGCGACATAATATTACTTCCTATTCCATTTAAAGCACATTTTGGCTTCTTTCCTGCGAAAACGCAGACTCACTTGTTATCCTAATATGATAACGAATTGTAAGGCCAAATTTTTGTTATCAATTGCTGCGCCATCCAAATTGGTACCGTCGTTTTTTGACTCTTGAGTTGAGCGGCATTAACCAAAATAAATTTCATTAAACTCTTAACTAGTATGAATATGAACGATTGTTACAAGAAAATCTATTCTCTTGTAATATTGCTGCTTCTGGGTACATCGATGGCGATGGCTCAGGATGTAACTGTTTCAGGTAATGTCACGGCGGGTGATTCCGGTGAGGCACTGCCTGGGGTGACTATTTTGGAAAAAGGAACAACCAACGGTGGTGTCACCGATTTGGATGGAAATTTTTCTATAGCAGTAGGACAAGACGCGGTATTGGTTTTCTCTTTCGTGGGATATACACCACAGGAGGTGACCGTAGGTAGCCGCACCAGAATTGACGTGACTTTAGATGTGGATGTAGAAACCCTCTCTGAAGTTGTGGTGATCGGCTATGGACAGGTGCAAAAAAGTGACCTGACCGGTGCTGTGACTGCCGTGGGCCCAGAGGAATTCAACCGTGGTGCCATGGTCAATGCACAGGATCTCATTCAGGGACGTGTAGCAGGTATGCAGGTGACCTCTGCTGGAGGAGCGCCAGGAGCATCATCAAGGATACGTATCCGAGGTGGGTCTTCGATCAACGCCAGTAATGAGCCTCTGGTAGTGATCGACGGAGTGCCCGTAGCCAATGATGAATTGGCCGGTACACGTAACCCCATGTCGATCGTTAACCCAAATGATATTGCAAGTGTATCCGTGCTAAAGGATGCATCGGCTACCGCTATTTATGGTTCTCGGGCTTCCAACGGTGTAATCATCATTACCACCAAACGAGGAAGCAAGGACAAGTTGACCTTCTCTTATAATGGAAATGTAGCAATACACACCGTTCCTAAGAAGATGGATGTATTCTCAGCTTCTGAGTTTACCGACTGGGTGAACTACAGGGCTGATACATTGATGGATGCACAGGCCATATTGGCAAGGGACTCTCTGTTGGGAGATGCCAACACCAATTGGCAGGATGAAATCTACAATACTGCTATCGGTATGGATCACAACATCTCTGCAAGCGGGATGATCCCGGGCATTGACATGCCGGCCAGGGTGTCTGTAGGCTACACCGATCAAAACGGTATCATTGATCCGACTCGCTTCCAGAGGACATCATTGTCAGTAGGATTGGATCCAAGCTTTTTGGATGATCATTTGAAGTTAAACCTTAATTTCAAGGGTAGTTGGTCTGAAGATACCTTTACCGACGAGGGACGAATTATTGGCGGAGCGGTCAACTTTGACCCAACCCAGCCCATACGTACTCCTGATGGTGAATACTTCCAGTGGGTAGACGCTACCAACCAGGGCCCTGGAAACCCTCTTGCTGTACAAGACTGGGTGAGCAACAGCGCCAAAGTAAGTAGATACCTGATGAACGCATCCATAGATTACAAACTGCACGTATTGCCGGAGCTTAGCGCCAAGTTGAACGTGGCGTTGGATCAGTCAACTACAGATGGTCTGGAAACTGTCGATCCACGTGCGCTTTGGGAGTCTACCTCTCAAAATGGTGCCGGTAAATACAGCAAGTACGATCAGGAGAAAAAGAATGAGTTGTTAGAGGCGACTTTCACTTACGATAAGCAGTTTCCTGGTAATGCAGGAAGATTGAAAGCGCTTGTGGGTTATTCCTGGCAACATTTTCATAGATACAAAAGAGATTCACTCAACAATCTTGAGGAAAACTCAACTTATGCAGTGCCGGCAGATACTACAAGATCAGAAAATTATCTTCTGTCCTACTTCGCCAGAATTGATTATAACCTGATGGACAAATACAATTTTACTGTCAGTATTCGTAGAGACGGATCTTCTCGATTTGCAGAAGAAAACCGATGGGGCTTGTTCCCTGCAGCGGCTTTCGCCTGGAATATCAACGAGGAAAACTTCCTGAGAACATCTGATGCGGTATCCAATCTGAAGCTAAGAGTAGGCTGGGGTATCACGGGTCAGCAGGAAACGACCAACAACGCAGACTATCCCGCTTTGGCGAGAGTTAGGTTTGCCAATGATGCTGCTAGATATCAGTTCGGTAATGAGTTCGTTACTCCTATCCGATACGAGGCATATGATGCGAACCTGAAATGGGAGGAAACCACTACCTACAACCTTGGTTTGGATTATGGTTTCATGAATGACCGTATTTATGGTTCGATTGACGTGTATCAAAGAGAGACTGTGGATGCCTTGAGTGAGATTCCAATTCCACTGGGCACCAACTTCTCCAACAGGATTCTCACCAATATCGGAAACGTAGAGAACAAAGGGATCGAGGCTTCCATCAATGCCTTCATTATTGACAATGATGACATGAGCTGGGAGTTTGGGGTAAACCTTACCCACAATGTAAACAAGATCACCAAGCTGACAGCAGTAGAAGACTCCACTTTCATCGGTATCCTCGTAGGAGGTATCAGCGGAGGTGTAGGTAGTACTGCCCAGGTGAGACGTGTGGGAGAGCCCAACGATTCGTTCTTCTTGTATGAGCAGATCTATGATGAAAACGGAAGACCGATTGAAGGCCTCTATGTAGACCAGGACGAAAACGGTATCATCAATGACAATGACCGTGTGATCCGGGAAAATCCAAATCCTGATGTGTATATGGGCTTTATGTCAAGATTCTCTTACAAGAATTTTGATTTCAGCTTCAACGCGCGGGCCAACATCGGAAACTACGTGTACAACAACGTGGCGTCCAGCTCCGGCGTATGGGACAACCTGTATCAATCTCAGGGCTATCTCAACAACGTAGGAAAAGACGTGCTGGGATCTGGGTTTGAGACCTACAGATACTTGTCAGATTACTACCTGTACAATGCTTCATTCTTCAGAATGGACAACATGTCGGTAGGATATAGATTGGATGTAAGTGATGACTTCAATGCATACATCAGTTTCACTGTACAAAATGTATTCATCATCACCGATTATCCTGGATTGGATCCGGAAGTACAGGCGTCTAAGCCACCGGGATCCAGCGATGAATTTGCGGGATTGGACAACAATCTGTATCCACGTCCAAGATCATTCGTCATCGGCGTGAATCTTAATTTTTAATCAACAAAGACATTGAAAATGAAAAGTATCAATATAATATTATTTGCACTGGGATTGATGCTGGTGATTGCATCTTGCGAGAGCGATTTGGATGTGGTGCCAATCGATCCTGATGATCAGACCGTCGCTACATTGTACGACGATACGGCTGCCTACCGGGGCATCCTGGCTAAGATCTATGCCGGGCTGGTCACTACGGGGCAGCAAGGACCGGCAGGAGCCGGGGATGTAGCAGGTATCGACGAAGGTTTTTCGTCTTACTTTAGAATGTACTGGTACCATCAGGTGCTGACTACCGAAGAAGCGGTCATGGCCTGGAATGACCAGACCATCAAGGACTTTCACTGGCAGACCTGGGGAGCCGGAGACCTCTTCATTCAGGGGATGTATTCAAGGATCTATTATCAGATCACACTGGCCAATGAGTTTTTGAGGGAAACGACCGATGACAAGCTGTCGGGCAGAGGAGTGAGCCAGGCACTGGCTGAGCAAATCCAGGGTTATCGTGCAGAAGCCCGATTCCTGAGAGCATATAGCTACTGGCATGTATTGGACTTATTTGGCGGAGGAGCGCCTTTCGTGACAGAGCAAGATGCCATTGGAGCGTTTTTACCAATGCCCAGTACGAACCAGGATCTGTTTAATTACATCGAGTCAGAACTGAACGAGATCGAGACCGAGCTTCCGGTTCCGGGTGGTAATGAATACGGACGAGTAGATCAAGGTGCAGTATGGATGCTCCTGGGTAAACTGTATCTCAATGCAGAAACATACATAGAGACGGATCACTACGGTGATGTCGTCACCCAGATGAACAAGGTGATCAATGCAAATTACACGCTGGCACCAGAGTACGGGCACAACTTCCTTGCGGACAATCACACTTCTCCTGAGATCATATTTGGAGCGGCTACAGACGGTACCAGTTCCCAATCATGGGGATCGACCACCTTCATTGTACATGCTGCAATAGGGGGTTCTATGGTTGATTCTGATTTTGGAGTTTCCGGTGCATGGGGTGGTACACGTACTACCAGCGGTTTGGTCAACAAGTTTGCTGATCCATCAGGTGCTACGGATTCAAGAGCGATGTTCCATACCGATGGACAGACACTGGAAATCGAAGATGTTGGGGTATTTGGTCAGGGATATGCTGTGACCAAGTGGAAAAACCTCGACAGAAGCGGAAATCCAGGATCTGACCTGACACATGTTGATGTAGACTTTCCTGTGTTCAGATTGGCGGATGCGTACCTGATGTATGCAGAAGCAACCTTGAGAGGTGGTGCAGGTGGAGACCCTACCACGTCCCTCAACCTTGTGAACCAAGTGCGTCAGCGAGCCTATGGTGACAATAGCGGAGATATTCTGGCGGGCGATTTGGATTTGGATTTCATCCTGGATGAAAGAGCCAGAGAGCTTTATGGAGAATGCCACAGAAGGACTGACTTGATCAGATATGGTCGCTTCAGCGAAACCGATTACCTGTGGCCATGGAAAGGAAACGCAGCAGAAGGGGCTTCTGTAGGGGCGTATAGGGATTTGTTCCCAATCCCATCATCAGACCTGGCTGCTAATCCAAACCTAGAGCAGAATGAAGGCTATTGATAACCTGATAATAGTAAATGATATGAAAAGATTAAATAATATATATCTGTACCTGTCTGTGCTTTTTGCGGCCTTTTTGATGGCCTGTGAAGATGACAGGGTACTTCCTACATTGCCCACTGACCCGGGATCATTTGTGGCACCGTCTTTCGACAATCCGTCGACGGGTGATGCTGTGGAACTCAACTTCGAAGATGCGGCGACCGTGTTCGAGGAGTTTACCTGGTCAGCCTCTGACTATGGCGTGGGTGTACCGGTGAAGTACTACGTACAGGCCGATGTGGACACTACATTTTCTGCACCATTTGTGCTGGCGAGTGACCTTAGTGTGACTAAGGCCACCGTTTCTGTAGGTGCTATCAACTCAGCGGCACTGACGCTGGGACTTGAGCCTTTTGAAGAAGGAGCCATGAACATCCGAGTGATTGGCGTGGTAGTAGGTGCTGCGATAGACACCACTTTTTCTACCCCGCTGGAGCGAATCGTTATTCCTTACGTGACGGAATTTGAGCCTATCTACATGGTAGGTGCTGCCGTAGGTGGATGGGACTGGGCCGCAGCCGTAGAGGTCTATGGTACAGGTCCTTCGGAGTATTCTTCCATAGCTTTATTTACTGCTGAGGGAGATGCCAATTTCCGATTCTTTGAAGCATACGAAAACTGGGATGTATCCTGGAACTACGCCTACTTTGGTGCAGGGGCTGATGCGGTGTTTGAAGATGCAGGTGACGATGATGGAAACCTTAGGTTCATTGGAACCACGGGCTACTACCGTATCACGGTCAACATCAAAGACAAGACCATCGTCATGGAATCCGAGGGCACCGAGCCTCCTGCCTTGTACATGGTAGGATCAGGTGTGCCTGAGGCCGGCTGGGACTGGGCTACGGCTGTTCAGCTTGAGTGGGTCAAAGACGGGATATTCGAAGTGACCACCGAGTTTCTGGAAAGAACTCCCGAGAATGAAGCAGCTTTCCGCTTCTTTACCATTGATGGTGACTGGAACTCAGGATTGAACTACCCTCACTATGCCATGAATGAGTATGAAATAGACAATAAGCTGGTAGATGCAGGTGATGATGACAACAACTTCGCACTATCGGCTCCATCGGGTACTTATAGAATAGTCGTCAATGACATTGAGAAAACCATTCTCTTGGCAGAAGCCGGTACCGCAGGACCTCCGAAGTTTTTGGTAGGTGATGGTACTTCTGCAGGTTGGGATTGGGCAGCGCCCGTCGAACTGGTACAGGTAGAAGCAGGAGTGTTTGTTGGTGACACTGAATTCAATGGTGCAGGTGCATTCAGAGTCTTCAGTGCCAACGGAGACTGGAACTCAGGCGTCAACTATCCTACGTACATAACCAATGGATTTACCATTGATCCGATATTCGTAGATGCCGACGATGATGACCACAACTTCAAGTTTACCGGAGTGGATGGTTCCTATCGATTCGTGTTAGACGAAAACGCCAAGACCATTACGTTGACTTTCACTCCGATGGACGGAGCGGAGAATAAGTTTTTGGTCGGGGATGGAACGTCTGCCGGATGGGACTGGGCCTCACCAGTTGTGCTGGTCGAAACAGCCGACGGAGTGTACAAAGGCAGAACTGCCTTCAACACGGCCGGGGCGTTTAGGGTCTTTAGTATCAATGGAGACTGGAACTCCGGGGTGAACTATCCGACCTATGTGGCAGACGGATATACTGTGGATGCCCAGTTTACGGATGCAGATGATGACGATCATAACTTTAAGTTTACCGGTACGGATGGCACGTACATATTCACACTAGATGATAATAGTAAAACAATCACGCTAGAGTAGTTAAACATAATAGGAAGGGCTCACTGAGTAGCCCTTCCTTTTCTTAAACTTTTTATTAATACAGCTCATGTATCACCCACTTCCACTTGGGAGAAATCGGTGAATAAGAATCGCTATGCTAAAGAATTTTACAATATCACTTGTCTTGGTTGTGCTCACACAAATGCCCTCATGGGCTAAGGAAGAGATCTTTCCGACGGTAGAGCCCGCCAACTTCAAACCCACTGATGAGATCACCGTCACCTATGATGTGACCGGGACTATCTTGGCAGACCTGGATGATGCCTGGATCTGGGTATGGATACCCGGTGCAACCAGCATCGATGCTAAATACAACGTGAATCCGGCATCCAGCAATTCGGCCTTGTCCGACAATTCCAAATTCCAAAAAACGGAAGATGGTGGTAACACTTTCTTCAGTATTACCTTCAAGCCCGAAGACTTCTTCGCCCAACCCATTTGTCTGGAGACCAAGCTGGGCATGCTCATCAAAGGCGATGACTGGGCCGATGGACAGTCTGTAGATGAGGAGAAAGATATGATGCCACTTGAAACCTGTTTCGTGGTGGACTTGATCTCACCAACCTCCGATCCGGTCTTTTTGAGCGAGGGAGAAAGCTTGTATGTGCTAGCTACCTCATCTGAGCAGGCGACCTTTACGCTGCTAATAGATGGACAGCAGGTGGATCTGAGAGAAAACACCACTTACTTTTCCTCTAATCAGGAGGTGCCTCAGGTTGAGGGTCTGTTTTCAGTGAGCCTACAGGTGGCCAATGCAGAAAACGACACCACCATCAATTTTGATTACCTGGTCAACTTCCCCTCAGTCGAAATGGCCCGGCCTGCAGGGGTTATCCCCGGTATCAACTACAGTGCGGATGATACCCGAGCTACCTTGTGTCTGTATGCACCAGGCAAGGAGGCCGCCTATCTGCAGGGAGAATTCAATGATTTTGGCTTTACCCCGCAAAACAGGATGTACCGCGACGGTGACTACTTCTGGATGGAAGTAGACAATCTCGTCGCCGGGCAGGAGTACGCATATCGCTACCTTGTGGATGGTGCTTACATCGCTGATCCGTTTTCTGATAAAATACTGACTGTAGAGGATAGCGGAATACCCGAGTCGACCTACCCTAACCTTAAGGAATTTCCAGAGGAAGCTCGAGAAGGTGTCTGGTACAAAGACAAGCTGTCTATCGTACAGACCGGCCAGCAGGCGTTTGACTGGCAAAACAATGACTACCAAAAACCGGCAGTACCTGACCTTGTGATCTATGAGCTGCTGATGCGGGATTTTTTCGGGCCTGACGGCCGAAATTATGAGTTGATGATAGACACGCTGTCCTATTTCAAAAGGTTGGGGATCAATGCGATCGAGCTTATGCCCATTATGGAGTTTAACGGCAATGACAACTGGGGTTACCAGCCGCATTTTATGTTTGCTCCGGACAAGTCGTATGGTACCAAGGATGCACTCAAGCGATTCATCGATGCAGCGCATGGCGAGGGCATTGCTGTGATCTTGGATATTGTCTTTAATCAACAGGACACCCCCAATCCCTACATTTCATTGTGGTTTGATTACAACACCATGAGGGTGAAACCGGAAAATCCCATGTTCAATGTCAATGCCACTCATCCATATAATGTTTTCACTGATATGAACCACGAAAGTGAGATGACACAGTATTATATGGACACCACGCTCCATTACTGGCTCAATGAATACCAGGTAGATGGCTTTCGGTTTGATCTTTCCAAGGGATTTACTCAAACTAACTCCGGAGACAATGTGGGAGTATGGGGGCAGTACGACCAAAGCAGAATAGACCTACTGACCCGCATGTACGATGAGGTGAGAGAGTACTCTACGGATAGCTACCTTATTTTGGAGCATTTTGCGGATAACTCTGAAGAGACCGTGCTCGCTAACTATGGGTTTATGCTGTGGGGAAATGGACATTGGGACTACAAAGACCTTTTGCAGGGAAAAGAAAAGGATATTGGGTGGTTTAGCCATATTAATAGGGGCTGGGAGGAACCCAATCTGGTGGCCTATATGGAAAGCCACGATGAGCAAAGGCTGATGGATGAAATGATCCGATGGGGGGAGTCCACACCGGATTATGATACAAGAAATCTGTACACGGCCCTCAACAGGATCAAAATGGCTAGCACCATTTTCTATACGATCCCAGGCCCAAAACTGCTCTGGCAGTTTGGGGAGTTTGGATACGACGTTCCGCGAAATCTATGTCCTGATGGAGTGACTATAGGCAATGGGGATGATTGTAAGACCAACTCCAAACCCACTAAATGGGAATATTTGGAAGAAGAAAACCATCTGAAACTTTTCAAGGTCGTGCAGGAGCTGATCAAGCTGAAAAAGGAATACGCTGTATATAAGACCGGAACTTTCGAGATGAGGACGGGTAGGAATTTTGTCAAAGACGTGATCCTCATGAATCAGGATGGTATAGCGGCACCTTCATCTGCCGATGAGATGAGTGTGTATGCCATTGCCAACTTTGGGATAGAGAACCAAACCTATGAGGCAAGGTTTCCATTTACGGGCACCTGGTACAGTTATTTTGAAGGGGGCGAACCTTTGGAAGTGACCAATGCTGTTATGAGTATGGAGTTGGAACCAGGCCAGTTTGCACTCTATTTCAACTTTGAGATAGACTTCCCTGAGGAGGATCTGATAGAAATCGTGACGAGCATACCGGATCACCTTCCCAATAGCGGCCCTGGCCTCACACTTTACCCCAACCCTGCCGATGATGTGCTAAAACTTTCTTTTTCTGACGGATATGTGCCTGTCGGCTCTATTGAAATTTTAGACCTTTCAGGTAAAATCGTTTTCAGCGATTCATTAGACAACCCGTCAGAGATTGATATCAGCCAATTGCCCAAAGGAGTCTACCTCCTGCAGGTGATGGGTCAATATATTTCGTACACCCAAAAATTTATTAAGAACTAGAGAATGAGGCATTCTACCTACATATTTCTGTTTTTTGTGACCTTAAGTTTCAACGTTATGGGTCAACCAAAAATAAACCGTATCGAGCCGCCCAACTGGTGGGTAGGCATGAAGAATGAAAACCTTCAGCTCCTTGTCCAGGGCGAGAATATTGCTGATTCTGAGATCAAGATTGAGTATCCTGGAGTTGAGCTGGTCAAGGTGAACAAAGCGAATAATGAGCAATTTTTGTTTCTTGATCTGAAGGTGTCGGCTGAGGCCAAAGCAGGTTCTTTCAACATTGACTTTTTCTATAAAAAGAAGAAGAAGGTCTCTCAGAGCTACGAGCTGATGGAACGTGTCGCGCAAGAACGGGTAATTGATCAAGGGGATGTGATCTACCTGATTACGCCTGACCGATTTGTGAATGGCGATCCTTCCATCGACGAGGTGGCCGGACTCAAAGACGGCCTGGATCGAGCGTATGAATACGGTCGGCATGGAGGTGACCTGGCAGGGATCTCGTCTAAGCTCGACTATCTGGAAGACCTGGGCGTAACGGCTCTATGGCTCAACCCGATTTTGGAAAATGACATGCCCGAGTCCTCCTATCATGGCTATGCTACGACGGATTATTACAAGGTGGATCCCCGCTATGGCACGAACGAGTCTTACAAACAGCTAACAGAAGATTTGCACAAGCGCGGTATGAAGATGATTATGGACTTCATCCCCAACCACTGCGGATCAGAGCACTGGTGGATGAAGGACATGCCGTTCAAAGATTGGATCAACTTCCATGAAGAATACCTGGAAGGAAACTATGTCAATACTACACACTATAAAGATGCCCTTTCTGACCCACATGCTTCGGAGATTGACAAGAAGCTCATGGAGAGCGGGTGGTTTGTGAAGGCTATGCCGGATTTGAACCAGCGAAATCCTTTTATGGCCAATTACCTGACCTACAACACGCTTTGGTGGATTGAGTATGTAGGATTGGATGGGATCAGAACGGACACCTATCCGTACAACTATATCCCATTTCTTCAATCATGGACGAGCAGAATCTACGAAGAGTATCCCGGCTTTTGGCTGACAGGAGAGACCTGGGTAGAGAGTGAGGCTGTGAACGCTCGATGGGCTAAGGTGGATCCCAATTCAAATGATTTTAACTGCGGTGTAAGTTCCACTAAGGACTTCCCGCTATGCTTTTCGATGCATCGCGCATTCAAGGAAGATGGTGAGATGAAGGAAGTCTACGATTGCTTGAGCAAGGATTTTTTGTACTACGAGCCGGAGGGCAACATGATTTTTTATGACAATCATGACATGGATCGGTTTTACTACACGATAGGTGAAGATTTGGATCGGTTCAAGATGGCTTCTACACTGCTTTTGACGACTCGTGGCGTACCTCAGATTTACTATGGCACGGAAATATTGATGAGAAAATATGGAAGCCACGGATTACTTCGTGAAGATTTTCCCGGCGGATGGGCTGGTGATGAAAGGGACGCCTTTACCGCCAAGGGCCGTACCGAAGAGGAGAATGAAGCTTTTGATCACATCCAGAAAATCCTCAGCTGGCGCAAAACCAGTGAAGCAATCAAAACGGGACAACTGAAGCACTTTGTGCCATTCAACTACGAGCAAAAAATTAAAAATGTCTACGTCTATGCACGCTATACTGAGAAGGAGACGGTGCTGGTGATCATCAACAACAATAAGTCGCCACACGAGCTGGATATGGACAGATTTAATGAAGTGACCCGGGGATTTACCTCTGCGGAGGATGTGATATCCGGGGATCAGGTGTCGGGCTTCGATGTATTGGAGCTGGATGCATACAGCAGTAAGATTTTGATTTTAAAACCCTGACAACAACTACAAAGATGAGAGTCATGAACAAATTGTACCTTCTAATGATCGCGGCAGCACTAAGCATTGTGGGCTGCGAGCAAAAACCCATGCCTACCACTGTCACCTCCCCGGACGGGAACGTGACTATTGATTTTAAAATTTCTGATACCGGTGCCCCGGCCTATTCGGCCACTTATGGGGACAAGGTCATCGTCAATCCGTCGGCACTGGGTTTTGACCTGGGTGATGCCGGAATGATGAAGGATGGCTTCTCACTGGAGGAAAGCGCCGTTTCATCCTTTGACGAAACCTGGGAGCAACCCTGGGGTGAGGAGCGGTTCATCCGAAACAACTACAACGAGCTAAAAGTCCAGCTCAAAAACGCTGAAGGGCTCAAGCTGAATGTTGTTTTCAGGGCTTTTGACGGAGGTATCGCGCTCAGATATGAGTTTCCGGAGCAGCCCGGGTTGAAAGAATTTAGCGTCATGGACGAGCTCACGGAGTTCAACATGTCCGGTGACCATGTAGCCTGGTGGATCCCTGCCTATGCGGGCAACCGATATGAGTATGAGTACACCAAAGGCAAAGTTTCAGACCTGGATCGGGTACATACCCCGCTGACGTTTGAAGGGACGAACGGACTCTACATGCACCTTCACGAAGCGGCACTGTATGACTACTCGAGTATGGTGGTCAAGGGTGGTGGTTCGACCAAACTCAAGTGTGATTTGGTACCCTATAGCAAAACGAATCCCGTCAAAGCCTATCTAAAAGCACCCTTTAAGACACCATGGAGAACACTACAGATGGAGGAAACTCCCGGTGATCTGATCACCAACTACATGATTTTGAACCTCAATGATCCAAGCAAAATCGATGATACCTCATGGATCAATCCCGGTAAATACATCGGCGTATGGTGGGAGATGTTTGTGAATATCGGCACCTGGCACCAGGGGCCTAAGCATGCGGCCAACACCGCCAATGTGAAAAAGTACATTGACTTTGCGTCAAAGCATGGATTCAAAGGGGTGCTCGTGGAAGGCTGGAACTACGGCTGGGATGGCGACTGGATGAATGGCGGTACCAGGTTTGATTTTACCAAGCCTTATCCTGATTATGACATTGAGGAGCTCAGCAGATATGCAGCGGATCGTGATGTGTATATTATCGGTCACCACGAGACGGGAGCCGACATCAAAAACTACGAGAGCCAGCTGGAGGATTCCTATGCTTTCCTGAATAAATATGGTCTGAAAGCCGTGAAAACGGGCTATGTAGAAAATGGTGACACCCTGCCTGATGGCATTTACCACCACGGCCAGGCATTTGTGCAGCACTTTCAGCGGGTGATTGAAATGGGCGCCAAGTACGAAACCATGATCGTGGCGCATGAGCCGATCAAGGATACCGGCAAGCGACGCACCTGGCCTAACATGGTTTCCCGCGAAGGGGCCAAAGGACAGGAGTATAATGCTATGGGCGGTAATGCCCCCGGCCATGTGACGGTACTACCTTTTACACGATGCTTATCCGGGCCGATGGACTACACTCCGGGTGTATTCGACATCAAGATCAAAACCAATCCTGACAACCAGGTGCTGGGTACAATGGCCCGGGAGTTGGCATTGTACATGATCATCTATGCACCCTTCCAGATGGCCAACGATCTGCCCCACAACTACGAAGGGCACCCTGCCTTCCAGTTTATCAAGGACGTACCTACCGATTGGGAGACCACCAAAGTGCTGGATGGAAAGATCGGTGAACATGTAAGCATTGCTCGGCAGGAGCGTGGTACGGACAACTGGTTCGTAGGAGCCATCACCAATGAGGTGGCCAGGAATACCACGATAGATTTCAGCTTCCTGGGAGCAGGCAAAACCTATAAGGCGACGATTTATCGCAACTCTGACGATGCACACTATCTGGACAATCCTACCGGCTATGTGATCGAAGAAATGGAAGTGACGAATGGTTCCACGCTCGAACTGAAACTTTGCGAGGCGGGCGGAGCAGCCATCAAAATAGAGCCGGTGGCTTCTTAAGACGAAAGAGATTAATCCATCATTTAGTAGCTAATTAATCAGCTAGAAAAACCTTCTGCTCGATTCTGTCGGGAGAAGGTTTTTTCTTTTATATAGTTGATTTTCAATGATTTTTCCTAATTTCTGTCACGAACTAAAACACTTGATTATGGACGTGAAAAAATTAATTGTGGGCACATTGGTTGGAGGTGTGGTCAGCTTTATTTTGGGCTACTTGTTTTATGGCATACTAATGACCGATTTTTTTGAGTCCCATGTGGGCTCAGCCACCGGCCTGTCCAGGGGAATGGACCTGGAGCTTTGGGCAATTTTCCTTGGCAACTGCGCCCATTCGGCACTCCTGTCTGTGTTATTCACTCGGTGGGTAACTGTTACTGATTTGGTGTCAGGACTTAGAAAAGGTTTTGCGGTGGGACTGCTTGTAGCCCTGGGAATGGATCTGACTATGTATGGCACGACCAATGCCATGGATCTGACTGCTACACTAGTGGATCCCATTGTCTATGGAGTCATGCTAGCGCTCACCGGAGGATTCATCGGTCTTGTCTTTGGAAAAATGAAATAACCGGAGAGGTTGGAACCCTCAATAGGCCTTCATCTCAAACGCAATGAGATGAAGGCTTTTTTACTTTTATAGTTGAGTCACTTCGCACATTTTTGCGGCTCACACGATTTGTCTTATGGTCGCTCATAATATCCCAAAGTTTTTTCTGAAACACGAAATTTTCCCCTCACTGGACGAGGAAGAAAATAGTATCATTGCTGCTATATCCCTGGTACAAAGTTATCGTGCGGGGGATGTCATTTTTAACACTGCGGATCCTTCTGATTTTTTCTATATAATCATGGAGGGCTCCGTCCAGCTCAACATCAGCGGCAGTGAATATGGCGTATTGAACGAGGGTGATATCTTTGGGGAAATCGGGGTGATCAACGATACCATTCGCTCCGGCGAGACCAAGGCCGAGTCGGATTGCAAATTAATTTTGGTGCCAGGTCTCAAGCTCTTCGATGAGCAATACGTGCCTGCCAAAATAGCGTTGAAAATCGTACGGCAAATGTCCAAAATCCTGGCTGGGTATCTGGTTACCAGGGAGGAGGCCACCACGATAGAATTGATCAAAAGAGGAGAAGGTGAGGCCCTTGAGTTTAAGTCAACGCTACGGATGAACCTCCATACAGGTCAAAAAGATCAGTCGATGGAAAATGCTGCACTTAAGACTATAGCAGCATTTATCAACTCAAAAGGAGGGACGTTGCTGATCGGGGTAGATGATAGTGGTGAAATTCTGGGCTTGGACAGTGACCGGTTTCCCAATGACGACAAGATGCTCCTCCACCTCACCAATTTGATCAAGGACAAATTGGGAAGTATTCATCTAAAGTTTATCAATAGTAAAGTGGTGCACATCGAAGGGAAAAAAGTATTGCGGGTTGATTGTCGAAAAACATCTACCCCAGCCTATTTTGTATCCGGAAATGATGAACACTTTTTTATCAGGACGGGTCCTTCCACCACCAGTATGAAACTGAGCAAAGTACATACCTATATCCTAAAACGGTTTGGAGTGTAGCAGAATAAAAACCTAATTCTATCGTGCGCTCGATTTGCCAAAAAAGACTATACTTTGTAATGCCAACAATAGGTTATGGGCAAGACCACCAACCAAATTCCTTTTTATCTAACATAACCTCCTACAAAGACTAATCCTATGATCGATACTCCGAAAGAAATTCTTCGATTCCTGACAAAACATGACGTTTTCCCGTCTTTGACACCAGAGGAACTACAGAATTTCTCAAGTCATGCATTCATTCAGAGTTACCAGACCGGAGAATATATTTTTAGAATCGGCGAGCCTTCTGATTTCTTTTATATTGTGATGTCAGGCTCTGTTCAGCTCAATATAAAAGGGATGGAATATGCGACTCTTGAGAGAGGAGAAATATTTGGCCCGCTCGGGGTTATTACTGAAATGAAGCGAACCAGCGATACGCTGGCAGCCGAGCCCACAAAGGTGATCATGATCAGTGGTCAGGACCTTTTTAATCCGGCGGTAACCCAGCCTCCAACAGCAATCAAGACCTTGCGATATTTGACCCGTCAAATGGCCAGTTTCATCGTAGCTCATGATGGGCCGGACACTATGGAACTCATCCAGAAGGGCGAAGATGAAAAGGTAGCGTTTAAGCCGACACTTAGGGTAAATCCAAATAGCGGGCTGGTGGAAACCAAGGTTGAAAACAATGTCTTGAAAACCATAGCGGCGTTTATGAACTCAAAAGGTGGTACCCTGCTGATTGGTATAGAAAAGAACGGTGAACTTGTGGGTTTGAATCGTGATGGCTTTGAGTCTAATGACAAAATGCTCATGCACCTTGCGCAGCTAGTGAAGGACAGAATGGGAAATAAGTATTTCCCCAATGTACATTGCAAAGTAGTAGAGGTCACTCATGTCAAGCTTCTCAGGGTGGACTGTGTCAAAGCCTCAGACCCTTTGTATTTGAAGTTTGATGATGAAGAACGGTTTTATGTTAGAAGTGGCCCCACGACCACCAGCTTAAGACTGAGCAAGGTTTATCCTTACATCAAGAAAAGGTTCCACGCCTGATCTTAGGATGAATTTTTGGTGGCAAAGCTTGCCATTGAGCCATTTTCGTCAGATTTGATTAAATTACAAGGTGCCAGCTATGTGTTTAAAGAAAGGTGCGCATTAATCCCCTTTTTAGCGCTCGTATAAAACACAGTCCCTATGAAACCACTGACTAAGAACCTGATCTGGGTTTTGGCACTCTTCCTGTCTCAAAACCTGCTGGCACAAATTACAGTTGAAAACACAGATGATGCAGGACCGGGGTCCTTACGGCAGGCCATAATAGATGCTAATGCCAGCGGAAGTCAGGAAACCATTGATTTTAACATTCCTGGCGTAGGCCCATGGGTCATTTCACTAACGTCTGAAGATCTGCCGGATATAACCAATGCAAACGGTATGATCATCGACGGAACCACACAGCCAGGGTGGGTTTTTGAGGATGAGAACGCAATGGTGACCATAGACGCGGACGCCGTTGGTTTAGGATACATCTTCAATGTGCAAGCCTCCAATGTTGAAATTTATGGGTTGGTGATGATCAATGCCCCATCTTATGGTATCCTGACCAATTTCGGAGTTGATGGAGTTCAAATAGGTGCGTCGGGCAAAGGAAACGTCATTTCTGCCAATGGGAATGGAGGTATTTTGATCTCGGCTTCAGATGGAGTGACGATCCAGGGCAACTACATAGGAACCTCGGTAGATGGTTTGAGCGCCAATGGAAATCTAGACAACTATGGAATAAATGTAGTCGCTTTTGGAACGGTGACTATAGGAGGTGACCGCACTGCTGGTGAAGGCAACATCATTTCTGCCAATGGTGGAGGGTTTGGTGACTATGGGGTCAGAATTGAAATGGGTACGGTTAACGTATTTGGAAATTATATTGGAACCGACGCTACAGGAGATGTGGCACTTGGGAATTATAACAATGGGGTGTACATACAGGGGGGTACTGCGGTAAATATTGGAGGATCAGGTACCGGACAAGGAAATGTGATATCCGGAAATGGTCATAATGTTACTGATCATGGAATTACCGTTACGGGTGGTTCAAACATCAAAATCAGAAACAACCTAATTGGCTTGGATGCTTCTGGCATGGATGCGCTGCCAAATACAGGGCGCGGGATTGATATTCAAACCACGGTCATTGGATTGGAAATAACAGACAATACAATTTCAGCCAGTACGGATAGAGGGATTTTGTTTACCTCTTTTAGTGGGCAGGGCGCACTTATTACCGGAAACAAAATTGGAACAGATGTCAATGGAGATTATGGTGCTGGTCTGGGAAATGCTACAACGGGTATTGATTTGAGCAATGCTTCGGGAGTTAGCCTGGGAGATCCAATATACTTAGCCAACAATGTTATCTCGGGAAATGGAACCAGTGGATTTGGGCATGGTATTTCAGAGTTTAATGCTCAGTACATTGTCATAGAAAGCAATCTGATAGGAGTGGAAAGCGATGGTGTGACCGCTAATGGCAATGATGATAGCGGGATTAATCTGACCACCGGCACGAATATCCAAATTGGGGGTGTAGGAGTTGAAAATGTATTGGCACACAATGGAGCGGCTGGGGTGATCACCACAGGCACAGGCTTTGGAAGCACGCAGGACGTTCGTGTGAATAGCTACTTTTGCAATGGAAATCTGGGCATCAATATTCCCAACATTTTTCCTGACGTGGAGCCGCCGGCTATTATTAGTGTAGCTGGGGGTGTCGTGTCAGGTAGCTCAACCGCACCGGAAACATCTGTGGTGGATGTCTATGACACAGACCCTACCTGTAGTGGTGAACAAGGAGCCGCGTACCTGGGTAGTACGACGGTTCAAGGCGATGGTAGTTGGTCTCTGACCACTAGCTATGGGAATACCTCTGTAGTAGCCACAGTCACTGATGCGACCAACGGCATTTCGGAATTTTCTACTGCCTCTGAAGTAACAGACGCGCCTTTTATCACGACCTGGCAGACCGATGCAGATGATACACAACTGACCATACCGGCGTTTGATGGTCCTACATATGACTATAATGTTTACTGGGAAAATGTAAGCAACTCGTCAGATAACGGGTCTCTATCGAGCCAATCAGGAAGCGCAACCATGACTGGTTTGACAAGCAGTTCAACTTATCGAGTGGAAATCTCTGGTGACTTTCCTGCCATTTATTTTAATAATACGGGCGATCGAGAAAAAATTCTGACTGTCGAGCAATGGGGAGATAATGTATGGGAATATATGAATCATTCTTTTTATGGTTGTACGAATCTGACCGTACCAGCTACAGATGCTCCTGATCTGTCCGGTTTGGTAGCCGCCACCAAGTCACTTCAGTATATGTTCACCGATGCCGCCAGTTTGAATGAACCAATGGATCACTGGGATGTAAGCAACATACAGGATTTCTTTGGAATGTTCTGGGGGGCAACTTCCTTCAACCAGCCTTTGAACAATTGGGACGTATCCAGTGCCACTAGTTTTTCACATATGTTCAATGGAGCCGCGGCCTTCAATCAACCTCTCGACAATTGGAACCCGACGGGTCTGACCGGTTTCAATGGCATTAGACTAATGTTTACTAATGCAACCAGCTTCAATCAGCCAGTTAATCATTTTGATGTGGATCAGGTGACAGATTTTGCAGGTACGTTTGAAGGTGCGACAGCGTTCAACCAACCCCTGGACAATTGGGATGTTGGTCTGGGTACCTCCTTCGGCAATATGTTTTTTGGTGCTGTGGCCTTTGATCAGTCACTGGCGACCTGGGACATAAGCAGCGCTGGTGCTTCAGCCTGGCAATGGTCCCTTTTTAATTCAGGGCTTTCTACAGCCAATTATGATCAGACTCTGATTGGCTGGGCGACACTTGATGTAGGGGAGAGCCAGATTCCCTCATCTCTCACTGTGAATGCAAACCTCAATTATTGTGACTCTGTTCCGGGTAGAGATGTATTGATCAACTCTTATAGTTGGGTATTTGGTTCTGACAGCCCCGACTGCTCAGAAGCAGTCTTTGTGACCACCTGGGAGACGACATCAGCCAACGAAACCATCACCATTGGAACGGGCACAGGAACCTATGATTACAGCATCGACTGGGGGGACGGGACGGTGGAGAGTTTAACTTCGGCTGATCCGTCACATACTTATTTGTCCGCAGGCACTTACACGGTTGAGATTCTTGGGGATTTTCCTCATTTGTCGATGGCCGATATAAGTGCGACACCCCTGAATTTACAAACCGTAGAGCAGTGGGGAAATATTGCATGGGAGTCCTTCACTGGAGCATTTCAGGGGTGTACGAACCTACAAGTGAATGCTACGGATGCTCCCGATTTGTCTGTGGTCACGGAAATGGAAAGCATGTTTGCCCAGTGTGCGAACTTCAATTCAGCCATTGACCATTGGGATGTATCCAATATTCAAAACATGAGACGATTGTTTTTTGGGGCGACCAATTTCGACCAAAGCCTGAGTACCTGGGAGGTGGATAATGTGTCAGATTTTAGCGAAATGTTCCGAAATGCCTCCATGTTTGATCAGGACATTTCGGGTTGGAATGTGGCCGGGGCCACAACTATGGAGGGCATGTTCGAGAATGCCATAGCATTTAACCAACCGCTGGATGACTGGGGAGCCCATTTCACCTCGGTGAGCAGCGTAGCCAGCATGTTTTACGGTGCCTCGGCTTTTGATCAAGACCTTTCTTCCTGGTCTTTTCCGGGTGTCGCCACATTCTCAAATATGTTTCGTGATGCCACCTCATTCAATGGTGATGTAACCAACATGGTGACTTCTAACGCCAATATTTTGAATGGGATGTTTTGGGGTGCTACTAGTTTCAATGGGGACATTTCCAGTTGGAACACTTCTGGCGCAACCTTCTTTGACAACCTGTTTCTAGCCGCTTCTGCCTTTGATCAGGGTTTGGGTTCACTAGATATAGGCAGCGCTACCAACATGACCAACATGCTTTCCAATTCCGGTTTGTCTGTAGAAAACTATGATCAAACGCTTATAGACTGGGCTGCACAAGATCGAGATTTCCCCGTATCCCTTGGGGCAAGCAGTTTGTTCTATTGCTCGGGAGGAGCGGCTCAGGACTATATGACGACCAACTATGGCTGGAGTTTTAGCGATGAAGGTAAGGTATGCCCCGATGACCCCTCAAACTTATTTGCCACCGAGGTAGCTACTTCTCAAATTGATCTTAGCTGGACGGACAACTCATCCGATGAAACGAATTTTGCCATTTTCAGATCGAGTGGAAACAATTCCGCTTTCATAGAAATAAATACAGTTGCTGCGGATGTCACCACCTACTCAGACAACACGGTCACCGCTGACAACAATTATTTCTATTATGTGGTGGCCAGAAATTCTGGAGGAGACTCAGCCCCATCTAATGAGAAAGCCGCTGCCACTTTTGCTCCGGCAGGTAATACACTGGTATTTGATGGGACTGATGATCATATTAACCTTGGTGATATATTGGATAATACCTTTTCAGGAGTCGATAAAACTTTCACATTAGAAGCATGGATAAGTATTAGTTCGATGGATGGCAATCATATTGTAAGGAAATCTGGAACCAGCACTTGTGGATCTGATGAAAGACAATTTGGATTTAGCGTCAACGCATCTGGAAATCTTTCATTCGATTATTATGGTTCATTAGCGCTGGTTGAGCAAAGAACTGTGGTAGGAACCACCGTTTTAAATACGAATCAATGGTATCATGTCGCTACAACTTATGACGGATCAATTGACACCAACGACGGGCTTGATAGAGTAAAGTTCTACGTAAATGGTATCGAAGAATCCACCTCGCTTCTTACTTCCACCGGATCATTCCCATTTGATATTCCCGATGGACCTGCACATCTGGGAATTGGTTCACAGCTTAATTCCTCAGGAACTTTATGCGCACTTGCAGGACAAATCTTCGAAGGTGAGATGGATGAAGTGCGAATTTGGAATACAGCCAGATCTGCGGCAGAAATCCAATCCACCTCCATGACTGAACTGATGGGAAATGAATCCGGGCTGGTGGCCTACTATAAATTTGATCAAACGGATGCTGCCATTACTGTTTTGCCTGATCGAAGTGCCAACACGAATGATGGCACCTTGACCAACTTCGAGGGAGCTGCATCATGGGTTCCATCAGGTGCATTCACAGACCCTTACGAAGGTGTGGTAGTATCCACCGGAGACTCGGGTATCGGCTCATTGAGAAGTGCAATTGATTATGCCAATGCCAATGCTACAACCACAATATCTTTTAACATTCCTGACCCAAGTCCCTGGACGATCAACCTGTTGTCCGAACTACCTCAAATCACTGAAGATGGTACAATCATCGATGGCACCACACAACCCGGCTGGGATATTGACCTGGGAGAAATGGTTACCCTTGATGGCTCGGCATTGAGCGGTAATGATGATGGGATTCGTATTAATGCGGCAAATGTGGAAATCTATGGACTCCAGGTTTCCTCTTTTCCCCGATATGGAATTACTACTACACCGGTTTCCTCTGCTGCTGCGATCATTGGTGCCGTAGGCAAAGGAAATGTTGTCAATAACAATGGAAATACCGGGATTGCCATGGGTTGGACTCAATCGTTTGTCGTAGGAAACAGGATCGGCACAGACCCGAGTGGTACAGTGGCCGCTCCAAACTACACACAAGGCGTATCGCTCGCTAACAATACCACAGTCACAGATAATTTGATATCAGGACACAATTCTGTGCCTAGTAGTCGAGGTATCTTTAGTAATGCCGTAGGAGGGCATACAATTTCCAACAACCTGGTGGGAACAGATATCACCGGGACATATGCCATCCCTAATTCGCGCGGGATTGTGATTGTAACAGGTGGAAATTCCACGGTTGATAGTAATCTGATTTCCGGAAATACAACGGCGGGCATCTGGTCCAATACGGGTTTCAATAACAATGACATTACTAACAATATCATAGGGATGGATTCCACTGTAACGAGTGCAATTCCCAATGGAATCGGTATTTTGTACTCCGGAGGTGTTGGAAACAGATTGGGGTATAAGGACAACCCCAACATCATAGCAGGAAACACCGGGGCGGCCATAGAAACCATAGGTGCGACCTCTTCAGAAAATACCTGGGCAACCAACGAAATCTATGGTAATGGCTCAGGGATTGTTTTGGTTGCAGGGGCAAACGGTGACATAGCGGTTCCTACATTGGATCCCCTCACCGAAACCAGTGCCTCAGGCGCCGGACCGGAAGGAGCTACAATTCATCTCTATAGGGCTGATGTCAATGGCCAGGGGGAGACCTTCCTGGATTCTGCTGTGGTCTCCGGGGGTATTTGGTCTATTTCCGGGCTTACTCTGCTGGACGGCGATGAGTTGGTCGCGACTTCCACAGATTATGGTACAGGTTTGGGTACCTCGGCTTTTTCTACAGCGGAAGTTTTGGTTTTGCCAAATGCTCCGTCAGGATTAACTGCCACTGAAATATCTACATCACAGATCGATTTGACGTGGATGGACAATTCAAGTGATGAAACAGGCTTCGCCATTTTCCGGTCAGCCGGAAATAATTCGTCTTACACGGAAGTAGGAACAGTCGGAGCTGATGTTACCACTTACTCGGACAGCTCAGTGCCGGCAGAGAACAACTACTACTATCATGTTGTGGCCAGAAATGCTGCCGGGGATTCAGGACCCTCAGAAGAAAAAGTAGCTGCTACTTTTACCCAACCGGGGAATGCGCTTGATTTTGATGGGGCAGGTGATGTGGTGGTGGTGCCTGAAGATCCATCGTTGGATTTTGGGGATGATGATTTCACACTTGAATTTTGGATATCAACCACTGGAACGAGTGGGAGAATACTCAATAAACACGAATGCGGCACTGGTAATGGTTGGATTGTTTCTTTAGAGTCCAGTGGCACAGTCCAGTTCTATGTCAACGTAGCGACGATTTCCTCTACGACTGCCATCAATGACGGACGATGGCATCACGTGGCAGTATCGTTTGCTTCATCCACCAATGAACAATCCATTTATATAGATGGAGAACTGGAGGCTTCTCAATTTGGGAACAATGGAAATGCGAATAATGCGGATATTGGCATTATGGCATGGGCAGATGAAGCATGTGGAGGTGCCGGAGGGGATGGAGCGATTGGATTACTGGATGAAGTGAGGATTTGGGGTGATGTGAGAAGCGTGACTGAAATCAGAGACAATATGCTGATCGATTTGGTTGGCAACGAATCCGATCTATTGGCCTATTATAAGTTTGACCAGACCGATCCTGCAATGGCCGTATTGCCGGATAGAAGTATTAATGAAATTGACGGTACTCTGACCAACTTTGGTGGTGCAGCGTCATGGACTGCATCAGGAGCTATGCAGCTAGAAAAACCAGTAGTTTATAATGCGACTGATGTTTCTACAAACGGGTTCAGTGCCAACTTCTCAGTTCCGGATGATGCAACTGATATCATTTTGGATGTGGATGATGATGCGGATTTTTCCAGTTTGCTGGCGACAGGAATATCTGTAGGCACATCTGGTACCTTTAATGTGAGCCTTTCCCTCACCGAGGGGACCACTTATTACTATCGAGTCCGTGCAGATCATGGCTTTGCGCAAAGCGAAAACGCTGAGTCAAACGGGTTCAAAACCAGCCCGGGCAATGCCTTGAGTTTTGATGGGGTAGATGATTATGTGTCCATACCCAGTAGCTCGTCGTTGCAAATCCCATCTACGGTCACCCTGTCGGCTTGGGTCAAAAGAACACGGCTGGATGGCACAGACATTATTTTAGAAAAAGGTGGAGATTGGAATGTCGGAAACCCCAATTACGGCATGGCACTTCATCCTTCCAACAACCATATGTTTTACTTCTACTATGACGGGGGATGGTTGGGTACCTCCGGTGTGGATGATCTGGAATGGCACCACTATGCAGTCGTAGCGCAAAACGGCGACACGGATTTGGACTTGTACATTGATGGTGAATTAAGACCGGTTGAGTACTCAGGAGGCTCAGGTACCATCAATTTGACGACATCAGGTCACCCCTTGATCATTGGGGCCCAAGTGACAAGTTTAGCCTATTATGGAGCAGATATCATAGATGAAGTCAGGATTTGGAATACACTCCGTTCACAGGCGGAAATTCAGGCAGACATGTACTCGACCTTGACAGGTAATGAAGATAATCTAGTGGCTTACTACCAGTTTGATGAAGGAGTTGCCAATGGTACCAATACCGGTGTAACTACTTTGCCGGGCTTGACCGGAAATGCCAATGATGGAATATTGAATAATATGGCCTTGTCAGGGACTTCTTCTAATTGGGTGGGGTCTGGTTATTTAATTGGAGGAGTGGTTGCGTGGGATTACGACGCATTGGTAGCCTTGTACAATGCCACCGATGGAGCCAACTGGACAGACAATACGGGTTGGTTGACAGGCAACGTTGAAGACTGGTTTGGCGTGATAGTAACCGATAATCGAGTCACGCAGATTAATCTGGATGGCAACAACCTGGTCGGTACGATCCCAACCGAGATTGGTGGTCTCACTGGTTTGAATTATCTATACATAGGTGATAATGCGCTGACCGGATCGCTTCCTGCTGAGCTGGGTGATCTTGTCAACCTGATCGAAATTGATGGTGCCAATTGCCAATTATCAGGTAGCATTCCTGACGAACTGCAGTCTTTAGTGAATCTAACCGAGTTTGATTTTGATGACAATCAATTGTCAGGCTCGATACCAACCTGGATAGACAGTTGGGTAAGCATGAGCTGGTTGGATCTCCAGGACAATATGCTCACGGGTACAATTCCTGTAGAAATTGGAAGCCTGCCCAATATCGGAACGTTGAAGATTGGAGGAAACCAACTTACGGGTACGATCCCTACAGAGATTGGCAATTTGACCACTTTGGATGGCAACCTTGATTTGTCTGACAATCAATTGACAGGGTCGATTCCCATTACGTTAGGAAATCTTGTTAACCTCAATGAACTCAATCTACACACCAACCAGTTGAGTGGATCGATCCCGGCGGAAATGGGAAGTCTTGCCAACCTGGAGTACTTGTATCTGGATGTAAATCAGCTGACCGGTAGTATTCCTGTCGAATTGGGAGACATTAGCCGACTGGTTGAACTGTATCTCGACGAAAACCAACTGACGGGTTCCATTCCCATAGAGCTCACCACGCTGATTGATCTGCAGGATTTCCGACTAAATGACAATCAACTCTCAGGGACAATTCCATCTGAAATTGGAGCGTTAACGAGCCTCCATACCCTACGCTTGAATGTGAATGAACTCACGGGTTCACTTCCCACTGAAATCGGTGATTTGACCAATTTGCTAAACATGGAGCTGAACGACAACCAACTGTCTGGTAGTTTGCCCACCACCATAGGAAATCTCGCATTGATGGAGAACCTTGAACTGCAGGGCAACCAATTCAGTGGCACGATCCCAGAGGAGCTCGGTGATCTAACCAATCTCAATACGCTAAAATTAAATGCCAATGATTTTACTGGTTCCGTCCCGACTGCATTTAGCAATCTGGTTAACCTGGAAAACCTGAAGATTGAAGAAAACGGATTATCAGACTTGCCAGATTTAACAACACTTGCACTGTTAACTCAATTCGAGGTTCGAGACAACAATTTCGAATTTGACGACATAGAACCCAATGTTGGAATCACCGGCATTGTTTATTCTCCTCAGGCTGATCTAATCGGGTCGGGTGATTTTAATATCAATATTGGTGACGATCTGGATGTGACGATTGCTGTCGGAGGATCAAATAATCTGTATCAATGGTATAAAGATGGAAGTCCTATTTCCGGTCAGACTACAAACAATCTATTGATCACCGATGTGGACGAAGGAATTGTTGGTACCTATCATTTGGAAGTCACCAATTCGGTTGCAACCGGACTAACAATTTCCTCTGAGTCATTTGATGTGACATTGGGTATGACGGGTGGCGTATTGACCACTGATTATAATGCTTTGGTAGACCTCTACAATGCCACCGATGGAGCCAACTGGACAGACAATACCGGTTGGTTGAGCGGCAATGTGGAGGATTGGTTTGGAATTACCGTGGTGGATGATCGTGTTACTGGAATTAGGCTCAATTCCAATAACCTAATAGGGACTTTAACTTCCAGCCTGGGAGACCTTACCGACCTTGTACATCTGGACATGGAGATAAACCAACTCTCGGGCTCCCTTCCTTCAGAAATTGGGAATTTGATCCAGTTGGATTATATCGATTTTGAAGAAAATCAGCTCTCCGGAAGTATTCCTGCTGAACTGGGAAATCTTGTGAATACTACCGAACTGGATTTGATGGAGAATCAATTTTCTGGCCCTATTCCCGCAGAGCTGGGTGATATGGCGAGTTTGGAAATTTTGGAACTAAACGACAACCAGCTACCGGAACGATACCCGAGGAATTAGGGGATTTATCAAACCTACAATACTTGAGTCTTGAGATCAATCAGCTATCCGGCTCTATTCCCACTTCTCTTGGCAATCTGTCAAACCTGGCCTTCATAGATATGGAGGACAATCAATTGACAGGTAGTATTCCGGCCGAATTGGGAAATCTGACACTCCTGACAGAACTGGATCTAATGAACAACCAACTATCGGGATCTATTCCGGCGGAGTTTGGAGTTTTGGTCAATCTGGAAGTCCTGGAGCTTAACGAAAACGACCTGAGTGGTGAAATACCGGTAGAACTTGGAAATCTCACTTCGCTCCAGTATTTAAACGTAGAGCAAAATCAATTGACGGGATCTATCCCTGCTGAATTGGGTAATTTGACCAATTTGATTCATCTGTATCTGAACGACAATGCACTGAGTGGTACAGTGCCTTCTGAGCTGGGCAATTTGGCACTTTTGGAAGAGTTGCTTGTCTCCAGAAATAACCTGAGCGGTGAGTTTCCAGAGCTTGGATTGACCAATCTGATTTGGGCGAGCCTCGCACACAATAATTTTTCAGGATCCGTGCCGGAATTTTTTAGCAACAATGTGAACATGGTCGGTATTGGCCTGGCCAATAATAACTTTTCCGGATCGGTTCCTACCTCTTATGCTCTGCTGACTTCATTGGATCGACTTAATATTAGTGGCAATGAATTGGATGCTTTGCCTGACTTGTCAGGAATCACTACGCTTACTTTCTTCAATGCGAGCAATAATGATTTTGAATTTGACGACATAGAGCCCAATGTTGGGATTACAGGAATTACCTATTCTCCACAGGCGGATTTGACCAGCCCTGGAGGCGTGACGCTTGAAGTCGGAGAAGAACTCAACGTGTCGTTTACTGTGGGTGGGGCAAACAATACCTATGTCTGGGAAAAAGACGGTTTTGCTCTGGCCGGACAGAATGCCGACAATCTAGTCGTAAATAATGTGGTTCCTTCTGATGCAGGAGTATATCGATTGGCCATTACTAATTCGGTGGCGACTGATTTGGTCCTTTACTCTGAGGAAATTACGGTAACCGTCAACACCATTGGTGGGGTTTCCACCAATGATTACAATGCCCTCGTCGATTTTTACAATGCTACTGATGGGGATAACTGGACTGATAATACAAACTGGCTCTCAACCGAGCCGGTAAATTCATGGCACGGTATCACGAGCGTATATGATGGCAGGGTGCGTGAATTGGTTTTGGTTGAAAATAATTTATCAGGAGGCATTCCTGCTGTTGTCGGAAATCTGGACGCACTTCGAAGGCTCAATCTTTCGGACAATGATTTGACAGGCACTATTCCCGCGGAAGTATGGACATTGACCAACCTGGAACAATTGTGGCTAGTCGGGAATCAGCTTACAGGATCAATACCCTCCGAAATCGGAAATCTTGTTTTGATGGAAAAACTCCATTTAGGCTGGAATATGTTTGATGGAGACATACCTGATGAGCTTTGGAACCTAATCAATCTTAATGAGTTGGCCATTGGTAGAAATAACCTTACAGGTAGTATTAGCCCTTCTGTTGGTAATCTGACCGATCTCGTCCAACTTCATCTATATGAAAACAATTTTGCTGGCACGCTTCCCTCTGAACTGCAGAATTTGTCACTATTGGAAGACCTATTGGTTTATGATAACTCATTCAATGATCTTCCCGATTTTTCCGGATTGGGAAACATCTCGATTCTCGGAGCAGCTAATAACACGTTTGAATTTGATGATATTGAACCAAATATTGGCATAGCCACATTTGGATATTCTCCTCAAGCTGATATTGCCGGCCCAGGGGATATGGTACTCAACGAAGGAGACCTGCTTGACATCACTCTTCCGGTAGGCGGATCAAATAACGTTTATCAGTGGGTAAAAGACGGGTTAGACCTTTCGGGTCAGACCACAGACAATCTTCTGATTAATTCGGTGACTGCCGCCGATGCAGGTACCTATCACTTACGAATTACCAATAGCGTCGCAACTGATTTGACGCTTGTTTCTGATTCCTTTGTGGTAACGGTCAATGTCACGGCCACCTCGCCCGAAATAACCGCTTACATTGGTAATGATAACTCGGGCATTGAATTGACAAGCGGACAGGTCGAAGTTGTTGACTTTGGAAGTTCTAGCCAGGGAATGGATTTGACCCAGACATTTACAATAGAAAACACAGGAACTTCGGATTTAACTATAAGTTCTATCATAAGCACAGACCTAAGTTTCTCAGTGATTGATGCACCTTCTGTTGTGAGCCCGGGAGCCAGTGAAAACTTTGGGGTCACTCTTTCGGGAAACATGGTGGGTGCGTATAACACTACCATTACCATCAGCAGCAATGACAGTGACGAATCTAGTTTTAGTTTCCCCGTATCGGGCGAAATTACTTCGTTGAATATAGTTGTATCAGGAAGCTCTACTTCGGATTTTATATGTCTCGGTGATGATATTACCCTGACAGGTTCGGGGGCTTTGACCTATGAATGGGATAACGGGGTAATCGACGGAGAGGCGTTCGTGCCCGTAGAGACCACTACCTACACAGTGACTGGCACGGATCAATTTGGCAATACCGGTACCGATCAGGTGACCGTAGTGGTCAATCCGCTTCCGGTGGTTACAGCAGCCGTCACGGCTACCTCTATATGTCTTGGAGACGAAGTAGTCTTTACAGGAGCCGGAGCGTCCAGCTATCGATGGGACAATTCCATAGAGGACGGGGTGGCCTTCACTCCGTTAGGCTCCGGGGTTTTCAAGGTAATTGGCACTGATGCCAATGGATGCCGTTCAGAAGCAACAGTGGAAGTGTCAGTCCAGGTAGTTGATCTACCCATAATCACCATCGAAGACGTCAATGGACGGCAGATCGTGCTTACGTCCAGTGAAGCGGATAGCTATCAATGGTATGAAGATGGAGAGCCATTAGCCGCCGAAACGAATCGGACGCTTGAGGTAGAGCGAAACTACTTCTTTGAAACTGAGTATCAGGTGGAAGTCACCGAAGGAGAATGCTCTAACATCTCAGAACCCACCGGAGTGACAATACTGGGTACGGATGAATTGTCAGATCCTACCCTCGAGTTTTGGCCTAACCCTGCCACGGATGTGATGTATCTCAAGGTGCCTGTTGAGCTTAGAAATGGTGAGGTACGAATCTTTGATCTCACAGGGTCGATGGTGCTTGCAAGGCAGATCGGACAAAATGAAACGTCTGAGCTGGATATCACCTCTTTGGGCAACGGAGTGTACTTCTTGTCATTCGACGGATCGGGAGAAGTGATACGGTTTATTAAGAAGTAGTTTTAACGGTTCAATTTTTCCTGGTACTGTTTGGGCGAGATATCGTATTCTGCTTTGAAGCACTTTGAGAAGTAAGACAGGCTGGTAAAACCCACGCGGTACATCACCTCGGTGATATTGCCTTCTTTGTTTTGCAGGAGCTGTGAAGCTTTTTTCAGGCGGTACTTTTGGATGATCTCCTTGGCTGAGTGGTCGGTGGTGGCCTTAAGCCGACGATAAAGGTGTGTCGAACTCATGGCCATTTCACTGGCAATCATTTCTACGGTTAATTCGCTGTTAGAAATATTGGCTTCAATCAAGTCCATGACCTTTTTCACAAACTTGTTGTCTTCGTTGTTGGAGGCATCCGGTGGAGCAGGCATGCGGATCAGGTCGTTTCGGAAGTACTCCATCAGCTCCTTTTGCCGCTGGATCAGTGTGTCGATCTGGGCCTCGAGAAGCTCGATCTCAAAGGGCTTCACGATATACGCGTCCGCCCCCACGCGCATACCGGCTACCCGGTTTTCCGTCATGCTTTTAGCCGAAATGAAAATGATCGAGATATGCGTTGTTTTCGGGTTGCCTTTTATTTTCTTGCACAGCTCGATTCCGTCCATATTAGGCATCATGATGTCGCTCACGATGATCTCAGGACTGAAGTTATTGGCTTTTCTGAGACCCTCCTGGCCGTCTTGTGCCAGCACAAAGTTGTACTTGTGTCCTAGGCTCGATCGCACAAATTCGATCATGTCCTGGTTGTCATCAATGAGCAGTACAAGGGGCTTATCGGATTCCAGATCGAGTTGATAAAACTTGGAGCCCTCTTGCGGGCCGTGCAAAGAAGGCTTTGCCAGAAGTTTGATCTGCGCGTCTTTTTCTATCGAGTCTACCGGCAAGTGCGATTTACCCAGAGGCAAGCTCACCGTAAATTCGGTTCCCTGACCTACCTCACTGTCCAGTTGGATGAGTCCGTGGTGCAACTCCACATACTCTGCTGCTAGCGTAAGCCCTATGCCGCTGCCTGATTCTTTCTTTCTGCCGTCCTGGGCCTGGTAGAATCGCTCAAAAATCCGGCTTTGGTCTTCCTTGGGTATGCCGACCCCCGAATCTTTCACCACGATCTGGAAAGCGCCCTCTTCAAAATCGGAAGTACCGGCCAAAGTGCCAAGGCGAACTTCTATCCGGCCACCTGAGGAAGTAAACTTAAAGGCGTTGGACAGTAGATTGAAAAGCACCGTCTCGAGCTTTTCTGCATCCACCCATACGTCCTGTTGCTCACTTTCACTATCCCATACAAAATCAATCTCGTTTCTCTTGGCCCGATCCTCAAACAACCCGAAGATCTCCCGGCAGAAGCCTACCATCTCCACCTCCGATACTTTGAGTTGAAGCACGTCGGTCTCTATCTTATTAAAATCCAGGATCTGGTTAACGAGCCTTAGGAGGCGTACCGAATTCTTTTCTGCCAGAGAAATGAGATGACGGCTAAACTCATCCATTTTCCCTTTCTTTTGTATTTCATGGATGGGCGGCAGGATAAGACTAATTGGCGTACGAAGTTCATGGGATATATTGGTAAAAAACCGTTCCTTGGTACGCTCGATCTCTTCGGAGTGTTCTTTTTCCAGTTTTGCAATTTTCAGCTCGTTTTTCAGATGTACCCGAGCAGAATATGTCCGTAGTGAATAAAAAATACCGGCGATCAGCAGCACGGCATATAATGCGATAAATCCGGGACTCAGGAACAAAGGCGGCTTCACAGTGATTTGAAGGCTGGCCGTCTCACTGCTTTCAATCCCGTAGTTATTGGAACCCTTTACGATCAGCCGGTAGTCCCCCGATGGCATGTTAGAGTAGATGGCAAAGTTTCGCAGACCGGACACATGTTTCCAACCCTCATCAAACCCTTCGAGCTTGTAGGAGTAGATGTTGGATTCGGGCTGCCAGTAGTGCAGTGCTGCAAACTGCAGGGTAAAAGATCGGTTTTCATAAGGTAGTGTCAGCTTTTTGGTAAAGGCTATGTCCGTATTGATGAGCCCTCCCTGCTCTGTAAGGTCAATTCCAATGGCTTCATTATTGATCTCAAGGGAGGTGAAGTAGACCGGTGGTGAGTAGGTGTTTGGGCGGGCATCAGCCGGGTCAAACTGGATGTAGCCATTATCGCCACCAAAGAATATCTCACCCTTTGGATCACGTGTTGCGCAGCCATAGTAGAAGCTACTGATGGGCAGGTTTTTGTCCAGCGGAAAAACTTCGAATTGCCCTTTATCAAGATAATACTTGTACAAGGAGGCATTGGTGGTGCTCCAAATATTGCCGTCCTCATCTTCTATGATGCTTGATATAATGATGTCACTACTCGATTTTATCTCATGGTAGGTAGTGGTATCAGTTTTTGGGTCGTACCTGAGCAGGCCATTCACGGTGCCGGCCCAGAGATAGCCCGACTTTGAGTAAAACAGAGAATAGATCATCTGGTGCTCTGTGCCATTTTGAAAGGATTCCACTTTCGTGGGAATAAGTGTGGCGGTATCAATTGCATATAGCTGGTCATTGTCAATAACCCAAAGCCGACCATCGCCATAGGTATGGAGCTCCGAGCCCGACTCCATTCCGGCAATCGGTAGAAATCGGACATCTCCATCTGATGAGACATCAATATTAAAAATACCTCCCTGCCATGCACTCACCCAGAGGGTGCCGTCCTCTTGCTTGCTGAACTTACCGATGTAATTGGAATTAAGTCCGTTCTTTTTTTCGTCTGCTCTGATCTGTTGCATCCGGCCCACATTTGGATCCCAAATATTGATACCGCCCGAGCTGCCGATCCAAATCTTGCCGTTCGTATCTTCTTCCAATGCATAAATGTTGTTGGACAGTGTAGCTCGTCCTTTTTTAGAATCCCGTCGAAATATGGTCTTGCGTTGCGTAGCTGGATCGACATATACCACCCCGTTTTGAGTAGCCAGCCAGTACTTTCCTTTTCGGTCCACCAAAAACGATTTGACCTGGTTTCCGATGATTTGGTCGTTGATCTGATAGGAGATGTCATGAAATTGGTAGAAGTTACCCTGGCGGTTGTACCGGCACAATCCGTTGGAGGTTACCAGCCAGAGCACGCCTCCCTTATCTTCAAATACCTGCCACACTACATTATTAGCCAGGGAATAGGGGATATTGGGATGGTGAAAATGTCCTGTGTTCCTCAAGGTTTTCGGGCTGAAAATGTTGAGCCCGAAATCAGTACCCAGCCAAAGCACTCCATCAGGCCCGGGGTATATGCATTTGATCACCTCATTGCTAAAGCCGTTTTTCGGCCCGGCCGACCGTGTAGTTTCGGTAGCCAAATCATATTGGTAGAGGCCGGTCTCCGAACCAATCCACAGCCCACCCAGTGGCTCAGGTTGAATGTCCAGGATCAGATGGTTGTCTGATTCGGGGGCACTTTCGATGGCTATCGTTTCAAAAATTCGCTTGCCCGGTGCCAGTTTGTTGAGGCCATCGTAGGTACCCACCCATAGGTTTTGATTGTCGTCTTCATAGATGGTTCGTACGGTGTTGTGCGAGAGGTCGCTATTGCCCTGGTCATAGATTCTGTATTTTCCCGTGGTTGGATTGAGCCGAATCAGTCCATTGTTGGTGCCAATCCATAGGTTTCCGTTTTTTCCTACGCAAAGAGCCCTCACTGCCTTTGAAATCCCTATGTCAATTCTTTCAATCGCAAAGGTTTCAATATCTACCCTGGCCAGTCCGTCCCATGTTCCTACCCAGATGGTCTGGTCATCGGATACCACGACGTTGAGCTCATTGGAGGGCAGGGAATTATCCGATTCCGTTTTTTTAAAGACTTTGAATTCGTACCCGTCAAATCTCGCCAGTCCGCTGCCCGTGCCTACCCAGATAAATCCATGTTTGTCCTGGCATACGCTTGAGATGATGTTTGAGGGCAGGCCGTCTCGCACGGTGAGTGTAGAAAAGAAAAGATCATTGGCTTGGGCCATCCCCATCGCGTAGATGAGGCTCATGATTGTTAGGAGCGCCTTCATCATTTTTCCACCGATGCTGGCAATATGGCGACTCGTATTTCTTTCCAATCTATCCATTATTCTGCAAAAGAGGCCAGGCAGGCAACTGATCATACTAGTAGACCGCTGAGCACTTCACGATCCTTCGTTTTGTAATAATAACTCACTCTGCGGTCATTCTACAGGGGGTTGAATGATAATTGCAAGTTTATGTAGGATATGTTCAACCATTCGATATGTAGTAAAACTAGTTTTGAACAGACTAGAATTATTTTAAACTCTTAACTAGTATGAATATGAATAGACATTACAAGAATTTTCTTGTGTGGGTGGTGCTATGGACGCTGGGTGCAAACCTGGCCCTGGCACAGACCACAGTGACCGGAAAGGTCGTCGCCCAGGACACAGGAGATCCACTGCCGGGCGTGACAGTCCTGGAAAAGGGAACCTCCAACGGAGGGATTACCGATGTGGATGGCAACTATAGCCTGTCAGTAGGTGACGGGGCTGTACTGTTATTTTCGTTTGTGGGGTATGAGACCCAGGAAATCGCAGTAGCCGGTAGATCCAGTGTGGATGTAAATATGCCAGTAGATATCGAAACGCTATCAGAGGTGGTGGTGATTGGATACGGTGAGGTGGATAAAGACGACCTGACGGGAGCGATCTCTACTTTGGCCGAGGCGGATTTCAACCAGGGAGTAACTACTTCTCCACAGGAGCTGTTGACCGGCCGTGTGGCGGGTGTATCGGTGATCAGTGCCGGGGGTGCCCCGGGTAGCGGCACCACCATTAGGATTCGTGGGGGATCTTCCTTGGGAGGAGCCACCAATGATCCATTGATCGTAATAGACGGTTTTCCCATTGATGATGGTGATGTCAGTGGACTTTCCAACCCGCTCAATACGCTAAACCCCAATGATATTGAGTCTTTCACTGTACTGAAGGATGCATCTGCTGCAGCAATCTATGGTTCGCGTGCAGCCAATGGTGTGATCATCATCACGACCAAAAACGGCAGTGCTGATAAACTTAAGGTGAGCTTGAATTCACAGTTTTCTATTGGGCAGGCTACTAAATATGTAGATGTACTTAGTGGAGACGAATATCGTCAATTGATTTCTGATCTGGTCAACTCTGAGGATGGATTGTCTGGAGTGGACGAAGACGTGATGCTCAAGCTCGGGGATGCGAATACCGATTGGCAGGAGGAAATATTCCAAACAGCCATCTCTCACAACCACAACCTGAGCGTGAATGGTACCGCAGCGGGTTTGATCCCATTCAGGGCATCATATGGTTATACAGATCAGGAGGGTATATTGAAGACAACTTCTACGCAGCGTCATAGCATATCCCTAAACCTCAACCCTAAACTGCTCAACGACGACCTGAAGGTAAATGTCAACACCAAGTACACGATTGCGGAATCTAACTTTGGTGATGAGGCGGCGGTTGGGTCGGCCGTTCGCTATGATCCTACCCAGCCGGTGCAAAACGGAAACACCCGATACGGTGGATTCTTTGCCTATACCGATGGTATCCTGCCCGACGGTTCGATGGATCCGGAGAGCAACGCCAACTTCTTTGTGACCAACCCGGTAGCCATGCTGGAGTTTAGAGACAACACTGCGACGGTGAATCGATTTACTGGAAATGTCCAGCTCGATTACTCTCTGCCTATAGACGGATTGAGTGCCAATGTAAATGTGGGTATGGACTGGGCTGAAACAGACGGTCAAGACAATGCCGCTCCGGAGCTTACCTGGGTAAACCGGGACTATGAAGGTGACAATGGCCGCATTAGAAACTATACGAATGTGCGTCAGTCTGAACTACTGGAGACTTATGCTAAATATGTAAAGAGTTTCGGCAATCATAACATTGACTTTACGGCAGGTTATTCATGGCAGCATTTCGAGCGGGAGTCAACGACTTTCGACAGCAATGGCGATGGATCTCAGGTCGTGGAGGACTCTAAGTTTTCCAGCGAAAACTTCCTGGTCTCTTTTTATGGACGTTTGATTTACACGCTGAATGATAAGTACATCCTTACTGCCAGCTTGAGACAAGACGGATCTTCCCGATTCGTTGAAGACAACCAATGGGGCATCTTCCCAGCGGCTGCTTTTGCTTGGAAGATCAATGAGGAGTCGTTCTTGTCTGGAGTCACTACCCTCTCTACTTTGAAGCTGAGATTGGGATATGGTGTGACAGGACAGCAGGGATTGTCTCCTGATCTGAACGACGCTTACTATCCGGCTTTGGCCAAATACACTCGAAGTACGATCGGTGCGTCTTACCAATTTGGTAATCAGTTTTACAGCACCTATCGTCCGGAAGCCTATGATGCTAATCTGAAGTGGGAAGAAACAACCACTTACAACATCGGATTGGATTTTGGTCTTTGGCAGGAAAAACTGGCAGGATCGGTAGAGGTGTATCAGAAAACAACTGATGATCTGCTCAATAGAATTCCGATCGCCGATGGTTCGAACTTTGGAAACTTCCTGACTACCAACGTAGGCTCAATGGAAATCAAAGGATACGAGGTAACTCTTACCGCAAGACCTGTGACTACTACCAATTTCTCCTGGAATATTGGTGTAAACGTGACTTACAATACTCGCGAGATCATTCAGCTCAACAAGACTGAAGATCCTTCAGATCCCGGGGTGCCGGTGGGGTCATTTGGCCGATTGGGTAGCAATATCCAGATCCATACCGTGGGACAGTCGCCCAACGCCTTCTATACCTTCCAGCAAGTGTATGATGCCAATGGCAATCCTATCGAGGGGGCCTATGTAGACAGAACCGGAAATGGTGGAGCTGTAGCCAGTAACGAGTTTAACAAGTACCACAATGGCACTCCCTATGCGGACTACCTGTTTGGTATCAACTCACGACTTGAGTATATGAATTTTGACTTCTCTTTCTCGGGTAGATTGAGCCTGGGCAACAGAATGTACAACAGCGTACTGAGCGGTCAGACGATGGCCAATATTTACGAGACCTCAGGCACAGGCTACTTCGCCAATATTCAGCCTCAGGCTCTTGAGTATGGATTTTCTAATCCTCAGAACTGGTCGGATATCTATGTGTCAGATGCCTCTTTCTTTAGGCTGGACAATATTTCGATCGGGTACAACTTCGAAAAGATCGCAATGGATCGCCTGAATGCACGCATAAGTTTTACCGTGCAGAATGCCTTCCTGATCACCAACTACGAAGGGCTGGATCCGGAAATCGAAACAGGGATAGACAACAATATCTACCCTCGTCCGAGAACCTATCTTTTGGGATTGAATCTTAACTTTTAATGAGCGGTAAAATGAAAAACATAAGAAATACCATATTATCTGCAGTTGCGACGATGTTTCTCATGACTGCTTGTGTTGGGGATCTGGATGTAACGCCTATAGATCCCAACGTAGTGAGCTCCGGTAACGTGTACAATACGGTACAGGACTATAAGGAAGGACTGGCCAAGTTGTATGTGACGTTTGCATTGAGTGGCCAGCAGGGCCCTGACGGCATGCCGGATATTGAAGGAATCGACGAAGGTTTTGGAAACTACCTACGTCTCTACTGGAACCTCCAGGAGCTATCCACCGATGAGGCTGTGTTGTCATGGAATGACCAGACCATCAAGGATTTTCATAACCATAGCTGGACGCCTACGGACGTTTTCCTTGCGGCAATGCACTCTCGTATCATGTACACGATTGCACTGAGCAACGAATTCATCCGGGCCGCTTCAGAGAGCTCCGATGCAGAGGTGCAAACGTTCATAGCGGATGCACGATTCATTCGGGCACTGGCGTATTCGCATGGTTTGGATCTGTTTGGGCCTATGCCTTTTGTGACGGAAGAGCACCTGCCCGGGGCATTTTTCCCTGAGCGTATCAGTAGAGCGGATCTTTTTGATTATCTGGTAACAGAATTAGATGAGATCATTCCATTACTTGGAGCACCCAAGTTTGAATACGGACGTGCCGACCAGGGAGCAGCTCAGATGCTTTTGGCCAAGCTATACCTCAACGCCGAGGTGTACACCGGTACAGCCCGCTACGGTGACTGTATTACAGCATTGGATGCATTGTTTGCAGGGCCTTATAGCTTGTCTACGGACTTCTTGCACAACTTTGTGGCAGACAATCACACCAGTCCTGAGATCATTTTTCCGATCACCTACGATGCGAACAACACGCAGACATGGGGAGGCATGGTGTATTTGCTACAGGCACAGTCCATACCCGGCAATCCGGATATCTACGGTGTAGGTGGATGGGGAGGACTGAGAGTGACCTCAGCACTGCCCAATAAGTTTGATTTTGCCAATGACGGACGGGCACTTTTCCACACAGATGGACAAACCCTGGAGATCGATGACGTAGGAGTCAACAGCCAGGGCTATGGTAGTGCCAAGTACCGAAACAGAAAGCTAAACGGGGATCCGGCTGATGGCAGCAATGGTGACAATGTAGATACTGACTACCCGATGTTTAGATTGGCGGATGCCTATCTGATGTATGCAGAGGCAGTGTATCGCAGGGATGGAAGCGTAGATGCTACGGCACTGGGTTATATCAACGCATTGCGCGAAAGGGCATACGGCGACACCTCTGGAAATGTAACTGCCGGTGACGTGAACGACATGTTCCTGCTGGACGAGCGAGCCAGAGAGCTATTTTGGGAAGGACACAGACGGTCTGACCTGGTGCGGTTTGGTCAGTTTACTGATGGGACCTACCAGTGGCCCTGGAAAGGAAATGTGGCAGAAGGAGTGGCCTCTGAGCCTCATCGAGATGTGTACCCGATCCCTTCTACGCAGCTTACCGCTAATCCGAACTTGATTCAAAATGAGGACTATTAAGAGGAAAACAATGAACAGGATATTTAGAATATATATAGCCCTTTTCCTGGCTGTCTTTGGATGGTCATGTGAGGAGGATTTGGTAGAGAAGGCAGTGATCAATGACGTGATCACGCCGAGCGATGTGACGGCATTATCTTCGGATAGCTATACGTTAGATTTCGATCAGTCTTCTGCGGATTTTGAGACTTTTAGCTGGTCTGCAGCAGACTATGGAGTGAATTTGTCAGTGACCTACTCTGTAGAAATGGGTGTGTCAGGTGCAGCGTTTGACCAGGTGCAGGTATTGGGTACTACCCAGGACTTGAGCCTGACTGTGACCAATGGTGACATCAATACAGCAGTGCTCAATCTTGGTGCCGAGCCTGCTACTTCATTTGATGTGGAAGTACGCGTAGTAGCCATTGTAGAAGGTGATATCGATGATGTAAACTCTGAGGTAATTTCGTTTGCCGTAGTTTCCTATGAAGTGACCTTCCCTCCGATCTACATGATTGGTGGAGCGATCGGCTGGAACCTTGACGAAGCGGTAGAGCTTACAAGTGTTTCTCCAGGAGAGTACGAGGGTATTGGGCCATTTGTCACGGGACAAACGTTCAGATTCTTTGAAACTCCGTCTTGGGATGCACCGCAGATCAATGCAGATGATTTCGAAGGGGGCACCATTCCACCTGAGTTTTCTCACTCAGGGGATGGAGATGCAAACTTCAACTTCAGCGGTACGGATGGTACCTATGCGATCTACGTCAATCTCAATACTCAGACGATCACGATCTCAGACCCTCCAACGCTTTACATCATAGGCGCTGATCAGGGATGGAGTCTGGATGATGCATTTTCATTGACGGCTATTGGCCCAACGACCTTTAAGGGTACGACTACTTTCACCAATGGAAGCATTTTCAGGTTCTTTGAAATACCTGATTGGGGTGCCACCCAGTACAACTACAATACCTTCCTGGATGGTTCGATCCCGACAGACTTGACCGGTACTACTGAGGGCGATGCGAATTTCACCTTTAATGGAGCAACAGGTGCTTATGAGATTACTGTCTCTCTGTCTGAGCTGACGATTACCATGGAACCTGGCGAAATAGAGGAGCCCGAACCTGAGCCTAGTGGCGAAACGTTGTTTATCATCGGGGATGATCAAGGCTGGGATCTTGGAGCTGCCCTGCAATTGGAGGACAAAGGCAATGGAGTGTTCGAAGTGGTTGGGAATTTCAACAATGCAGGAACCTGGCGACTCTTTGCCGCAGCTGATTGGGGTGCTACCCAATACGGATACAGCTACTTCACCGGAGGTGTAAGTGGAGACCTGGGTGATAATGGTGATGGAGATTCCAATTTCATTTTCAATGGCACCACAGGTATTCATAAGATCACTGTAGACCTGGAAAACCTCACGATCGCCTCTGAGGCAAGTACTGCTCCGCCTCTTTATGTAGTAGGCGACCACAATGGTTGGTCGTTTGAAGCGTTGACATGGGTAGAAGGAGGTAAGTTTACGATCAGCGTGACGCTGGCGGATGGAAATACTTTCCGTTTTATGTCAGAGCTCGACAACTGGTCGTCTACTGCCTACGGGCATGGTCACTTTGAAAATGGTGTAACCGATGCCCTGGGGGCACAAGGAGACGGTGACGACAACTTTGTCCTTGCGGGTACAGCGGGTACATATACCATCAATGTAGACCTCTTTGGAAAGGTAATTTCCACTGAATAAGTTATTTTTAAATATGGAATTGGGTCGTCTCAATGAAAACATTGAGGCGGCCTGCTTCTTGTTAAACCCCAAAATTTGATACGAATTATGAAGGCAATCAATGCACTGAAATACCTGACCGCCTTATCTGTTGTTCTTCTGTTGGTAAATTGTAGTGAAGAAGAACCGGAAATCCCGATAGTTCCGGATCCTGTGGACAGCGTGGAGGTTGAGTTCCATTTTGGTGTCGACTTGTCATATGTCAATCAAATCCTGGACAAAGGAGGGGTGTTTATGGAGGCCAATGCGGTCAAAGACCCTTATAAGATTTTTGCTGAGCAAGGTTCGAATATTGCCCGATTTCGATTGTGGCACAATCCTACCTGGACAATGGAAGTGTACGGTGATGAGGGCACCCAGATGTACAATGATCTTGAAGATGTGACCCTGGCAATCTCTCGTGCCAAAGCCGAAGGGATGAAAATCCTTTTGGACTTTCACTATGCCGACTCCTGGGCAGATCCTGGCAAGCAACCGATACCGGCAGCATGGCAGGATATTACTTCCATTGGTGTTTTGTCAGATTCAGTGTATCAATACACTTTGAAGACGCTGCAATCACTCAGTGGTCAAGGCCTCATGCCTGAGTATGTACAGCTTGGCAATGAAACTAACTGTGGAATGCTCTATACCGATAAGCCTGCTGATTTCCCCAACTGCAACGTATGTGAAGACGGTTGGGTAGACTATGGCCGGGTGATCAATCGCGCTATTCAGGCAGTCAACGATGTATCTACAGACACCAAGATTATGCTGCATGTCGCAGACCCTGTGAACGTGGATTGGTGGTTTACGAATATCGAAAGCCAGGCATCAATTACTGCCTATGATATTATTGGCTTCTCATACTATCCGCTATGGCATACCGGAGTTGGGTTTAGCCAACTGGAGCAGAGGGTCTCAAGTTTCAAGACCAAATTCAATAAGGACATCATGATCCTGGAGACGGCCTATCCCTGGACTACCGAGTGGAATGACGACTATGGCAACCTCTTTGGTGGACAAGATCCGGTCTCAGGGTATCCCTATACACCTGAAGGCCAGACAGCCCTGATGACCGATATGACCCAGAGCCTGATCGATGCGGGAGCTATTGGCATATTTTATTGGGAACCGGCATGGATCACCTCAGATCTAAGGACTCAATGGGGGACGGGTTCCGCATGGGAAAACAACGCCTTCTTCGATTTTGATGGAAACGTCAACCATGGGTTTGACTTTATGCAGGCTGACTATGGCCTGGACACTGAATAAGCTCATAATCCAAAGTGAAAACATGACCTAAGGGTCACACAGCTACCAACAACATGAAAAAACATATCACTTTACTCATACTAATGATAATTAGTGCCGGGACTATTATGGCCCAGGCTCAGGATACCTATGTGGATGAAAAGGGCATGATCCGATGGCCGGATGGTACCGAGGTGCAGGGTTTTGGGGTCAACTATACCGTACCCTTTGCCCATGCCTATCGATCCGCAAAAAAGTTGGGGGTAGACCCCAAAGAGGCTATTGATAATGATGTGTACCACTTTGCCAGATTGGGGTTTGATGCCTATCGGGTGCATGTGTGGGACACGGAAATTAGTGATACCCTCGGCAATCTGATCGAAAATGAAAATCTCGAATTATTCGATTACATGCTCTTCAAGATGAAGGAGCGAGGGATGAAGTTTCTGATCACCCCAATAGCTTTTTGGGGCAATGGCTGGCCGGAGCCCAATGAGGATACGCCAGGCTTTTCTCATAAATACGGTAAGGACGATTGTCTGCGGATCCCTGAGGCGATCGAGGCACAGGCCAACTATCTGGCTCAGTTTGTGTCCCATATCAATCCTTATACCGGGTTGGCCTACAAAGACGATCCTGATATGGTGGCCTTTGAAGTGAGCAACGAACCTAAGCACGATCGTCCTAGCGAAGAAGTGACAGCTTATATCAAAAAAATGGTCGAGTCGATCAAAAATACGGGTTGCAAAAAACCTGTCTTGTACAACGTAAGTCACAACATCGAATATGCTGAAGACTACTACAATGCCGGGATAGAAGGTGGTACATTCCAGTGGTACCCCACAGGCCTGGGAGCCCAAGAGGAGATCGGTGGCAACCTGCTCCCCAATGTAGACCGGTACCACATCCCGTTTAAAGATCTGGATGGCTTTAAGAAAGGTGCCAAAGTGGTCTATGAATTTGATGCTGCGGACGTAGGCCGATCCTATATTTACCCGGCAATGGCCCGGAGCTTCCGAACCGCCGGTATCCAATGGGCGACGCATTTTTCCTACGACCCCACCTATTTGGCCTACGCTAATACTGAGTACAACACCCACTATATGAACTTGGTCTATGCACCACAAAAGGCCCTTTCTCTGAAGCTGGCAGGAGAGGTATTTCATCAGGTGCCTGTATATAAAGACTATGGCTCCTATCCGAAAAATGCCAATTTCGATGGATTCAGATTAAGCTACGAAGAGGATTTGGCAGAGCTGGTGACGGATGAGAAATTCATCTACACAAATACCACAGCGACCAATCCTGTGCAGAAAAAACTCAATGAAGTCTCTGGGACCGGCAACTCCCCAATCGTACAATACGATGGATCTGGTGCCTACTTTCTTGACAAGATGGAAAAAGGTGTTTGGCGACTGGAAGTACTGCCCGATGCAGTCTGGACGAAGAATCTATTTGGGCGGAACAGCTTGGACAAAACGGTAGCTGTGATCCAATGGAACGAAAGAAATATGACCCTGAGCCTGGCAGACCTTGGTACGGACTTTACAATCAATGGACTTAACGCTGGGAACGATTTTAGTGAAAAATCCTTAGAGGGCAGCTTTACCATAAAACCCGGAACATATCTCCTTTCCCGAAAAGGGAAATCCACTAAGTGGTCTGCAGAAAGCCCATGGAAGAATATAAAGTTGGGTGAGTACTTTGCTCCTGAATCTACTGTAGAAAAGGTAGAGGTGGTTCATTGGCCCATTTATGAGACCACCCAATCATCTGACTTAACCATCAAAACCAGTGTCGTAGCGCCGGAAGAGATCAAATCAGTGAAGGTACAGACGGAGGGCCGTTGGAGGTTTCAGGCTTTTGATATGGTGAAAACCGGTGCCGTGGACTATGAAGTGACGGTACCCAAAGATAAGATCTGGGGCGGGGCGTTCAGATATTTCATCGTCGTAGAGACGAGCAGCGGCAAGATGGTTTTTCCGAATGGTACAACGGGCACCCCCTCTGACTGGGACTTTTACCAAAGCAAATTCTACGAGACCCGGGTAGTATCAGAGGATAGCCCGATTTATCTGTTTGACGCTCAGCGGGATTTTGATGAGACGAACTTCAAATGGAAGGAGCGGGTAGCCCTGCAACCCCAGTCGAATCCCGGTTCTTCGTTGCTCATGGTCGATCTAAAAGATTTGACCATTGAGGACACGGAGGGAATGTACGATCACTCCGTGCGATACTTCTTTGGAGGCACGATTGCTGGACGAAAAGCTGAATTGATTGACAAATCAAAGTTGGTAGTTTCTGCCAAGGCGCTCAACGAAAAAGAAACCTCGCTGCAAATCGCACTCATCACTAAAAACGGTGATGCCTTTGGAGCCACGGTAACACTCAAGCCTGAGTTTGGCGAATATGCGTTTGATTTGAAGGATCTAAAACCTGTAAAAATCGTGACGCTGCCTCGTGCATACCCAACTTTCATGTTGTACTATTTTGAAGGGGGAGCCAAAAAAGCCTTTGACCTCAATGAAGTGGAATCCTTGCAGATTTCAATTGGCCCGGGCCTTTCAGAGGAGGAGTGCAAGCAGCGACAGGGGTATGGTTTGGAGAGTGTCAGGTTGGAGTAAATTCAATCTGATTTAGGTGTTAAGTTTGAAATCGGCTAAAGGCTCGTTGATATGCTCGATTAATGACTTTAGCACATCTATTAGTTCACTTTGATTCGGAGTTCATAAAGGCCGAGATGTTCGGTGAAAATAACAAGTAAAATGGTGTTGCTACATAAAAAAGAGTTAATCCGATAAGCCAGTAGTTAGAGGTAAAATCTGGTTTGGTCGTTGCAATTGCCGCGTTGAATATGAACCAAGCTATCAAGATCCATTTTGCAACACGTAATTTGATGAAAGTTAAACCGCAAAGAGATCCGACAATCACTAGACGGACGATTTGATCATTTAGTTTGTCAGTTCCAATATTCACCACGTAGAAAGACGTAATAAAAAGCTGTATTAGGATTATCAAAACTATGAGTATTAGGAGTTCTATTTTTCCAATCTGTTCCCGTCTGCTCATAGAAGTGATTATGTGTGCCAATATGCTAATATAAATCACCACTCGTTTGCAATGGTCGTTTATTGTTGATGAATATACTTGCAGACTTGCTCGTCATTATGATGTATGCCGATTAATCTGTTAAAGTCAAACCCCTTTCAATAAAACCTCAGCCCCTTGTAGCCCTTCTCCAGTCACAGATAATTTGATCTCACCAGCATCCTCGCTAGACTGCACTATCACGACCAACTTCCCGCTAAACAGCTTCCTCGTCGGCAGGTGAAACTGCTCCAGCGAAGTGGCATCACCGTTGCAAGCTGCACGATAGGTTCCTGCACCGCTCACTTCGAAGCTGAGTTGATTGTCAGCAGTAGGTACCGGAATTCCGTTTTCATCAAGAACCGACACTGTGACAAAGGCCAGGTCTTCGCCATTGGCTTTCAGAGTTTCGCGATCAGATTCCAGGACGAGTTGGTACGGGGCGCCGGAGGTTTTTACCTCTTTCTCGGCTGCCGCGTTTCCGTCTTTATCCAGGGCCACAACTTTCAGCGTGCCGGGCTCGTATTTCACATCCATCCACATGAGGCGATAGCGGCTTTGCTTCGATTCGTTGTTTTTCTTTTGGATGCCCAGACTCTTACCGTTGAGGAAAAGCTCTGCACTCTCGTAGCTGGTATAGACGAACACCGGAGTGGTTTCCCCCTCACGGCCTTCCCAGTTCCAGTGCGGAAGAATGTGCAGGGTTTCGTCATTTTCGTTCCATCGGGAGCGGTAGAGATAGTATCGGTCTTTGGGCAGTCCGGCCAAGTCACATATGCCGAAGTAAGAACTACGTGATGGCCACTTTTCATCGTATGGAGTCGGTTCTCCCAAATAGTCAAAACCGGTCCAGACGAATTCCCCGATCACCCAGGGCTTGTCATCCTGCAGTACAAAATCATCCTCCGGCAGATTAGACCACCAGCAGTACTCCAGGTCATAAGACGAGGATTGAAAATCATCGTATTGCTTCATCGTGGCTTTTTCTACAGGGAATTTGTACACGCCTCTGGAACTCACGGTAGACGCTGTTTCTGATCCCAGGATATACCCCTGAGGGAAGGTCTCGTTGGCTTCCTCGTACAGATGCACACGATAGTTGAGCCCTGGTACGTCCCACACTGCCCCAAATCCGGATTCCATGGTCGCCTTTACCTGATCCATGCCCATGGTCACAGGGCGGGTGGGGTCTTCACGATGAAATAAATCTTGCAGCCATTTAGCGATTTCTACCCCTTTTTCACCCCACTGATCGGGCACCTCATTTCCGGCACTCCACATGACGATCGACGGGTGATTGCGGGTGGCGGTCACAAGGTTTACCACATCTTTTTCGGCATCAGTTTCAAAGTACAGGTTGTAGCCATTTTTTACCTTCGGTTTGGCCCATTCGTCAAAACTCTCTGCCACCATCATAAAGCCCATCTCGTCGCACAGCTCAAGCTGCTCCAATGAAGGCATATTGTGTGCACTACGGATGGCATCAACTCCCAAATCCTTCAGGATCTTTAATTGCCTTCGTAATGCAGACTTGTTGATGGCCGTACCTAGAGGCCCTTGGTCATGGTGGAGGCACACACCTTTGAATTTTCTCACCTGGCCATTGAGGCTAAACCCTACACCCGGTTCGTACTCGATTTCGCGAATACCAAATCGGGTCACCACTTCATCTTTGAGTTCGTCACCGACCCATACCTGTTGTGTAGCGGTATAGAGGCTTGGGGTTTCAGGACTCCAGAGACTGGGGTTAGCCACAGATAGGTTTTGTTCTGCGGGTTGTTCTGTGATGGCAGATTTTTCACTTACCACGATTTGGCCCATCGGGTCTTTGATGATTGTGTTGAGTACGGCATTTTCTCCTTTTGCCTTTGTTTTGATGTTGACCATAGCAGACTCAGATGTGATTACAGGCGTTGTGATGGTTGTGCCCCATTGGTCGATGCTTTGGTCGCTTTTGATGATCAGGCTGACTTTTCGATAAAGGCCCGCTCCCGGGTACCATCGCGAAGACTTGGGGTGGTTGTTGAGTCGTACGGCGAGGAGGTTGTTGTCCTTCGACACCTTGTCGGTAATGTCGAAATAGAAATAGTTGTAGCCATAGTTCCACTCACCGATTTTTTCACCATTGAGATAGACCCTGGGCTCGGCCATGGCCCCTTCGAAGAGGAGCAGTACTTTTTTCCCTTCTTCCAACTCCGGAACAACGAATTGGTTTCTGTACCAGCCTTCACCTATGTAAGGAAGAGAGCCGGTTCGACCGGTTTTTTCAGTGGCTTCTTTTTCCTGGTTTTGCTCGATTCGCACCACTTGCTTGTCGATCTCTTTGTCAAAGGGCCCATAAATAGCCCAGTCGTGAGGGACGGTTACTTCCTGCCATTGACTGTCGTCAAAGGCTACCTTGTATGCTGAGTCGTTGGTTCCTTTTTGAAACTTCCACCCGCTCTTAAGGGTGCGAACGACCCTGGGGCCGTCGGTCGGGCTGTCTTTGGTGCTGGTACAGCTGTCCAAAAGGATCGCAAGAAACAATAGGCTGATACAGGCGAGGGTTTTTATCAATCTGGGAGTCAATGTATTCATAATTTTAGTCTTCCTTGTCAATGTACAAGAGTCGAAAAATTCCAATCAAACTTAGGGGACGAATTCATCAAAAACTTGTAATTAGCTTACATCGGTTCTATTTCACATATAAATTAATCATAATTGCGATGATTATGACTAAGTGAACAGTATGACATGAACTTTACCTCTCTTGACTTTTTGATATTTGGGGCCTACTGTGCGGTGATCCTGGGAATCGGGATATTCGTATCGCGCGACAAGAAGGGCCAGGACAAGAGTGCCGAGGATTATTTCCTTGCCGGAAAATCCCTGCCCTGGTGGGCGATCGGTGCTTCCTTGATTGCAGCTAATATTTCGGCCGAACAATTTATCGGCATGTCTGGATCCGGATTTGCAATGGGTCTTGCGATTGCCTCCTATGAGTGGATGGCAGCCATTACACTTCTGATTGTAGGTAAATATTTCCTTCCGATTTTTATCGAAAAGGGACTGTATACTATTCCCGAGTTTGTAGAAAAAAGATTCAGCACGGAGCTCAAAACGATACTCGCTGTATTCTGGATCGCCCTGTTCGTATTTGTCAACCTCACCACGGTACTCTACCTGGGAGGAAAAGCCCTGGATACGATTGTAGGTACAGGCGACGGTTCGTTGATGACCATTAGCATTTTGGGCCTTGCACTATTTGCAGCAGCCTATTCACTGTGGGGTGGACTTGCAGCAGTGGCCTGGACGGACGTGGTGCAGGTTGTTCTCCTGATTTTTGGAGGGCTTATCACGACATTTATTGCGCTGGACCAGGTGACCCCCGACGGAGGGATCGTCGCAGGATTCAAGCATATCTACAACACCGTCCCTGAGAAGTTTTCCATGATCCTGGACAAAGGAGAAATCATCACCCCTAATGGCAAAGACGCCTGGTTTGACCTACCCGGCCTGGCTGTGCTCGTGGGCGGTATGTGGGTCGCTAATATTTACTACTGGGGCTTCAACCAGTACATCATCCAAAGAACCCTGGCGGCCAGGAGCCTGCAAGAGTCTCAGAGAGGCATCGCCTTTGCTGCCTTTCTAAAGCTCATTATTCCATTGATCGTGGTAGTGCCGGGTATCATCGCTTTTGTGATGAACAGCGATGCGGCTGGAATGGTCACCGCAGCGTCGGCAGATCCTACCTTCTTCAATGCGGATGGCGCGGTAGTCAACGACAGTGCTGCACCCTGGTTGATCAAATCATTTGTGCCTACCGGCCTCAAGGGGTTGGTGCTGGCGGCACTAGCAGCAGCGATCGTTTCGTCACTCGCTTCCATGCTCAATTCGACGGCCACCATTTTCACGATGGATATTTACAAGCCATACATCAATTCCTCAGCAGGCGACAAAAAGATCGTAAACGTGGGACGAATCACTGCAGCCGTATCCCTCGTGATCGCTGTGTTGATCGCTCCGGCACTGGGCAATGTAGGCCAGGTATTTCAGTACATACAAGAATATACCGGCGTGGTGAGCCCGGGCATCCTGGCGGTATTCGTCATGGGATTGTTTTGGAAAAAATCAACGAACAAAGGAGCCGTTTGGGGTGTGGTGCTGTCCATACCGATTGCCTTGTTCTTTAAGATCGCACCTAAGGGTTGGAGTACAGCCGCGATTTTCCCTGATTGGCCATTTATGCATCAGATGATGGCTACCTGTCTGCTATCCATTGGTATTATCGCAGTGGTGAGCTACCTCGATGGCAAGGGGTCTGATGATGAAAAGGGGATTCCGTTGTCTGGAGGATTGTTTAAAACCGATCCGGTATTCAACATCGCCGCATTTGCAGTATGTGTCATTACCGCACTGCTCTATGCACTTTTCTGGTAACAGCTAAGCAACAATTATGAATTTGGATAAAGAAGTAAGAGAGAAATTTGAGAGCCATTTTGGCAATAGCCCGGAACTTATCTCCAGGGCTCCGGGAAGAATAAATATCATAGGTGAACACACCGATTACAATGGAGGCTTTGTGTTGCCTGCCTCTATTGATAAGGAAATGGTGATGGCCCTGGCCAAAAATGGCACCGGAAAAGTGAATGTCGTATCGTTGGATATGAATGAGACCGATAGCTTTGAGCTGGAGTCCCTTGAGGTACGCGAAGGTTGGGTCAACTATGTGATCGGTGTAACCAGTGAGATCATAAAGAAAGGCGTTTCCTTGGAGGGTTTCGACCTGGTATTTGGAGGTAATGTACCCGTCGGGGCGGGAATGTCGTCCTCAGCGGCACTGGAGTGTGCCCTGGCTACCGGGCTGAATGAGCTATTCCAAGGAGGATTGGAACCCTGGGATATCGCCAAGCTGTCTCAAATGGCAGAGCACAACTATGCCGGGGTAAAGTGTGGGATCATGGATCAATTTGCCAGCACCTTTGGTAAGGCCCATCAGGTCATGAAGCTCGACTGCAAGAGTCTAGCGTACGAACATCATACGATGGACATCGGCGACTATCGCCTGATCCTGCTGGATACCAATGTGAAGCATTCTCTGGCTTCCTCTGCCTACAACGATCGAAAGAATGAGTGCTTCGCCGGCGTAGATGCGCTGAAGACAAAATACCCTGAGGTGGAATTTTTGAGGGACGCTACCCTCGAAATGCTGGATGCGGTCAAAGATCAACTGAATCCCGTCGAATACAGGCGCTGCCGGTACGTCATAGAAGAGAATGATCGGGTGGAAAAAGCTTGTGAGGCACTCGACAGTCAAAACCTGGAGGAGCTCGGAAAACTGATGTTTGCCTCTCATGACGGTCTGAGCAAAGAATATGAAGTAAGCTGCGAGGAGCTTGATTTTCTCGCAGAAAGAGCCAAGTCCAACGAAAACGTGCTAGGTGCACGCATGATGGGTGGTGGCTTTGGAGGCTGCACGATCAATCTGATCCATAAGGATGCCATTGATGATTTTGTAAGTGAAGTGGCAGGGGATTATAAAGCGAAGTTTGGCAAGGAGGTCTCTCGCTATCCCGTGGTGATCGGAGATGGGGCCAGGGTGGAAGGTTAAATCTCTATGTCATGGTTCTACGGCTCTTTGGCGTAGAACAACGTCCCTAATTGATTCTCCATTGATCATTACATCTTTTAGAACGGCCTGACCGTCTTTGATGGTGACAAGGGCGTAGGTCAATTGGGTAGTGTCACTATTAGATTCTCGATAAACCAATTCGGCAGCATAAGCTTTTGATTCTTCCATATAATAGCGCTCGAATGGATAGTCGATGTAGATGACGCGACCTTCATCGGAAATAAACGAGCGATAGGCTGGTGCTTTTAGGTAATCTCCACTGGTCGGCTCGTTCTCTGTCACATCCACGATCATGGCAAACCCAAGAGAATCTTCTTTGATCAACACAAATACGGAATTTTGATGGTTCCATTCCCGCGTACTGTCGATGAGGAAGGAACTTTCTTCCATATCGAGTCGAATGTATTTGTCTCTGAAAGGGTCGTTGGGATCAATGGGACGGGTTTTGAACTTAAACTCTTTTCCTGTACTTAGGACGTCTTCATATGCAAAGATCATTTCAGCGGGAATATAGAGCTGTACAGCTGCCAGGAGTACAAATAGCGATAGGATCAGTGTCTTACTTTTCATCGGCTTTCCTTTTTTTCAACATCCAATAGTTCGTTCCAAAAAAACCTATGCCGACCAGCAGGAAGAGTATTCCCCTCATCACAAAACTCAAATCGGTATCAAAGAACCGACAAGTGATCAGTATGGCGATGATGACCAGACCAAAATTTAGTTCACCCAGGTGATCTTTGTTGGCTCCATTTCTGACAATCCAAATTCCAAGTGCCAGCACCCAGATGTTGATTAGGATAGCTCCAATAGGCAGCTCAATATTCAAAAAGAACAAGGGTATAAATACCAGGAAAGAAGCCCCCAGGGGAAGCACTGAAGTTATCTCATTGGATCTTTTAAATTGAATCAATAGATAAGTTGCTGCTCCGCTAATCAGCAAGGCCGTATAAAATTCTACTGAGAGATAAAATTCTGACAAATACGTGGAGTACTCGTAGTATCCGGGCCAGGCATCTTCAAAACTCATCATAAACATCATAAACAGCGTGCCTAAAGCACCCATCACGAAATAGCTGTTGTTTCTCAATATTTGGCCTTTGAATAAATCGTGTTTTCCGACTAAAAAGTAAAAACCAAACAGACTGGTGTACGCAATGAGTAGGTATTCTTCCATTCGGGAGGCTACAATCCCCAAAGTAATGATCAATGCCAGTGGGGTAAACCAGTGATGAAGTATTAGGAAATTGCCCGTTTTGTGCTTTCGGATCAAAATGTAGTAATGTGGCAAAACAGATGCGAATAGCAGCCAGAAATAATGCGGGCTCATTGAGTGCTTCCATTCATACCCGCTGGTTACCCCAAATGTCGTGATCCCTATAAGGCACAAAAGGGACGTCATGGAAGACCTCATAAGATAGATCTGAGGAATGCATAGAAGCATCCAGATAAACATGAAGCCATCCAACTCTCCTTGTACATGATAGATCTGGCTGATCAGGGAGATCGCTGCACCATTGGCAAAAAACAAGAACGTACTGCTGCCCTCTCGCCAGGCCGGGCTATCGCTTTTCTTCACCAGTGTCCAAATGCAGGCCAGCTGCCCCAGAATCAAGGGAAGAAAAGAAAGGGAAGTTTTGGTAGACCGGCTCAGGTCATCCCAGTTGTGTGCGATGATCAATATGATGCCCAAGCCAACAAGCAGAGCTCCCAAAATTCCGAAGGCCATGAACATACGGCTTTGTGAATTGCCTTTCTGTTCCTGATAAAAACCACGAATTTTTTCTGCGGTTTCTTCAGAAATGATTCCTGCATCCAATAGTTTCGGCAAGTCTTTTTCCAGGCTCATTGGGGTTTTGGGATTGAGACGAATTAGAAATATAAGGACTTAACACAAGAACTCAATAAGAATCCGTTTTGTTCAACCTCTTCAAATGTTCTCTTTTACTGGTTTTCCTTCAAGGAAATAGACCGGATATACAACTGCCTATTCTTTCTGATCACATTGAATTGACCGAAATCGGTGATTTTGGGTTGACACGAAAAGCAAGACCCACTGTCCCCGAACATCTCCACACTGGCATTGATATCAAAAGGCCGGGTCAGAATTACTTTGATGAGCCGATATTGTCTGTGGCCAACGGTGTGGTGATCAGCCGCAGGGATGACGGCCCCTATGCCCAGATCATTATAGAACACGAGCAAAATGGTTTGCTGTTTTGGTCACTGTATGAGCATATTGCCGGCATACAGGTTCGGCTCTACGAAGAAGTAGCCGCCGGACAACCCATTGCACGATTTATGAATCGCGACGAACTCAATCAATACGGCTGGCAATTCAACCATTTTCATTTTGAGCTATTGAAAAAACCACCGATCAAAATCCAACCTACAGAAAAAACACCTGACAGGCATTTTCGGTCGCATACTTTAGAGTGTTTTGGGGAGGAGCACTTAAGACAGAGCTTCTATTATCCTCTGGACCACTTGTAAGTAGGAGTTATTTATGATTTGGTTTGTTTGAAAACCTAACAATTTTGTATTTTGGGGCACTCTTAAAATCAAACAACCTAATCATGAAAAACACTCATGCATTTCTAAGCTCTTTAGCTTTTGTTCTGTTTATCGCATTGTTTATTTCTTGCTCTGGCCCCAAGAGCGAAAAGCCCTCTTCTGAGGAAGTGGAATACCCGGCGGAGGTAGCAAAAATTATCAGCAGGATCACCTCAGGGAGTATTGTCCCGACCGATCAGATACAAGTACAGTTTATCAATTCTGTAGTTTCTGAGGAGGATTTGAATCAAAAAATAGACAATCCTTTTTCATTTTCCCCTTCAATCTCAGGTGAAGCGAAATGGGTTCAAACAAACCTGCTTGTCCTTGAAACCTCCAAGCCCCTGGACTCAAGGGTAAACTATACCGGTAAGTTGGACCTTAAATCAATAAGCGAAGACTTTGACGTAGAGGAGGTAGACATCAAGTTTTACGTAGAAGGCAGGGAGATCAGCGAATTTCAAGGAGATTTGGAAGTGCAGAGTCCCTCTAACCCCAAAAACCTGGTTTACAAGGGTAAGGTGTCTTTTACTCAGGAAGTCAATTTGGACCAGCTTAAAGAGGCGTCTTCCATGACATCAACCAAGCTCAACTGGAATCAGGAAAGTAGCACATCATTCAGTTTTACCAGTGATGTGATCACACGTCAATCAAGTACCAAGAAATACACCTTTATTTTAGATAGGAGTCCATTGGATCTTGCGGAGAATCTGGAAAGAAATGTGGAAGTAGTTCCGTTACAAAAGTTGAAATTGGCTAGAATCGAGAAGGACGAACAAGGAAAATCTCCGAAACTGATGCTGAAATTTTCTGACCAGCTGGATGCCAAGCAAAGTATTGATGGGTTTATTTCTGTCACTCCGGATGTCGACATGAAAGTTCAGCAGTTGGGCAAGTACATAGTTCTGGATGGAAATTTCAAGTTCGGAAACGAATACTCTATCACCGTAAGAAAAGGGTTGAAAAGTCGCTGGGGGACTGCTACAGACCAAGACTTTGTTGATAAAGTCAAGTTCGCGGATGTTCAGCCACAGGTTCAGTTCTCTAGTGGGGGAATTTTTATGCCCACAAGCAACAACAAAAGACTGCAGTTTCTGACTACCAACTTGAGTAGGGTACACGTAGAAGTTAAGAAGGTCTTTGATGAAAATATCGAGCAGTTTTTTAGAGGTGAATCAATTCGAAGCGACAAAAACAGGAACAATGAATTCAGAAACACTTATGTGTCCACGGTTGGGGCGATTATTTACAACCAAACGCTGGAAATAGGCGATACCAAAAACGAATGGCTCATTCATAACCTGTCCCTGGATAAAGTATTTGAGGAATATTCCAATGGACTATACCTCATCAGAATAAACTTCAACCCTCAAGATGTCTTGGTACCCATCAACGAAGATGAGTTGAGGTACATTCAAAAAAATGGACAGGTCTACAAGCCGATTACCATTAGTGATTTGGGCGTCATCGCCAAGCATCATAGCAAAGATCGGGTAGATGTTTTTGTTACCGATCTAAAAAATGCACAGCCGGTACAAAATGCAAAAGTCACCATCAGAAAATACGATACAGAGAGTGTCGGACACACCAATTCAGATGGAAAAGTCACACTGGCCAGTGGATACAACAGAATGATAATTGTGGAGAAAGATGGTCAGACGAGTATGATCATCCCTCGAGAGATGCAATGGAATAAATCCGGTTTTGATGTAGGGGGCATGAGCTCGTATGACTTGAAAACCAGAGGCTATATCTATACAGAGAGAGGAGTATACCGACCCGGAGACTCTGTCAACCTTTCGTGTATCGTACGCTATGCATCAGGTTCTCCTGACAATGTACCGGCATATTTCAAGCTGTACAATCCTGAAGGAACCTTGGCTGAAGAACAGACTCAGCGAGGTGCTATTGATGGATTCTACAATTTTAATTTTGGGACGGATCAAAACGATCCAACGGGTAACTGGAGTGCTCAGGTACGAGTGGGTAACAAAACTTTCTACCATACCCTTAAGGTAGAAACCGTGGTGGCCAATCGCTTAAAAGTAAGAGTGACACCCGCCCTGAAGGCACTCCTGCCTGACAATGAGACGCTTTCTATTGAGGTCAAAAGTCAATACCTTTTCGGCGCATCGGCAGATGGATTGCCCTATGAGACCGAGGTTGAGATATATGATGTTCCAAGAGCTTTCCCAAAGTACAAGGGCTATAGCTTTTTCAATCAGTACATCCAATTTAAGGACATAAAGACCAAAGTAAGATCCGGTAATCTAAGAGAGGATGGCACCGCTGAGGTAATATGGAATGTGCCAAATCTGAAGCAGGCTCCCTCCCCATTAAAAGTGAAAATCAACGCATCGGTGCAGGAAGAAGGCGGTCGACCCAATGATGCCTGGGCATTCGTGGATTTGTATCCCTTTACCCACTATGTAGGAATTAAGACAAGTCACAGCTACGTCAAGTTGGGAGCAAAGACCGAAATACCGGTAATACTGGTAGATCACAAAGGTGAGCCGGTCACCGGGCGGGAACTCACCTATCGTATTTATAGAAATGATTCCCATTGGTGGTATCAATACAACAGCTACTACGATTTCAAGCTAAGGTTTAAATCGGACAAACATTCCTATCTGGTCGAGGAGGGGACGATCTCTTCGGCTAAACCTTACGCGGCAATTCCTTTTCAGCCCACCCAGAGAGGTAGATACCTCATAGAGGTGCAGGATGCGAACGGACATATTTCCAGCATATTCTCCAGTGCGTATCCTTATGGTGGAATACCTACTGGTGACCTTAATGCCGGTACGCTGGCACTCACTTCCGACAAGGACAGCTATGAGGTGGGCGATATCGCAAAGATCAACCTTCCTTCTCCAAAACAAGGAAACGTACTGCTCACCGTAGAGCAAGGAAATAAAATCATTATTAATAAATGGATCAAGCCAGATGCAGAAAAGGAGGATATGAATATCAACCTTCGTATATCTGAGTCCATGGTGCCGAATGCTTATGTGACGGTCACAGCACTACAAAATCATGCACAGACTTTGAATGATCGACCGATCCGGATGTTTGGTATACTTCCTATCAAGGTGGTCGACCCTAAAACAAAGCAGGAGATTGCTATCAATATGTCGGATGAACTAAAACCGAAAGAAAAGTTTGACATTGAAGTGAGCACACTTAGTGGAAAGCAAACTCAGTTCACTATTGCCGTGGTAGATGAAGGGTTGTTGGATTTGACCAATTTCAAAACACCCAACCCATGGAATGAGTTCTTCAAAAAAATCCGACTGGAGGTAGAGACTTACGATCTGTTTGGTCATGTCATCGGGGCCAATGAAGAAGATGTGTTTAAAACTTTCTCAATTGGTGGAGACATGGACTACAGAGAGTCTCAGGTAGACCCTTTCAAGAAGAAAAAGAGGTTCAAACCAGTATGCATGTTTAAAGGGCCCTTGATGACTGACTCCAATGGTAAGGCCCGGGTTCAGTTTGAAATGCCTAATTACGTAGGTTCTGTGAGGGTAATGGTTGTTGGTGCGAAAAAGAACTCATATGCGTCCGCAGAAAAAACAGTTCCGGTACGAAGTGATCTGATCATTCAGCCTACAATACCTCGGGCATTGAAACCCGGAGATGAATTTGATATTCCGGTTAACGTCTTTGCCACACGGGAAAATATCGGAAAGGTGGATCTGGAAATATTGACAGAAGGCCCATTGGAAGTTGTAGGCAGCTCTACGATCCAGCATACCTTCGAAGGAGAGGATGACCAACTCTTTTATTTTAAAATATGGGTGAAGGAAGCCATCGGGCAGTCCAAGATTACCATTACGGGCAAAGGAAAGGATTCTGAGAGTTTATTTGAGGCGGACGTGCCAGTTTCGCCAAGCGCAGCCAGGGTCTACGAAAACGAGGAAAAGACCATTAAACCCGGAGAGACCATTTCTTTCAAGCTGCCCAAAATAGGGCTGGACGGAACCAACAATGCCCGACTGAATCTGGCGGTATTCCCAAATATGGACTTTTTACATCGACTGGATTATTTGATTCAGTATCCCTATGGATGTTTAGAGCAGACCACTTCTTCAGTCTTTCCGCAATTGGCACTAAAGAGTCTTTTTTATGACGATCCGCTCATGCAAGCCAAAATAGATGACAACATCAATGCGGGGATCGACAGGTTAGGCATGTTTCAGCTTTCTGACGGAGGGTTCAGCTATTGGCAGGGTGACGATGAAGCATCACTTTGGGGAAGCAATTATGCAGGTCAATTCTTGATAGAGGCCAGGAGACAGGGGTATGTAGTTTCGGATGCTATGTATGACGGAATCGTGCGATATCTCGAAAGAGAGACACGCCGGCCAAGAAGCGAAAAGAGGTATTTGATGAACCGAGTAAACAGGTGCTTTGTACTGGCTATGGCAAACAAGGCACCACTTAATGAAATGAATCTGATTCTTCAGTCAAACTATGATGACCTTTCCAATGTTCAAAAATGGCAGCTGGTGACGGCCTATCACTTGGCAGGGGCGAGCGACAAAGTGGAGCAGCTCATTGCAAACATTAGCACTGAGGTGGAAGAATATCGGGAGTTTGGTCATACCTATGGATCTCGTCACAGAGATCTTGGTATTATCCTGAGATGCCTGGTGATTCTGGATCAAAAGGAACAGGCGGAGTTGATGGCCAAGTACATCTCTAAGGTTCTTTCTGGAAGATATTGGTATTCCACACAGACGACCGGACAGATGCTTTTGGGGATAGGCAATTATTTTGATTACGCGGGTATTAGTGCTGCTTCAGATTTGATCTTAGAAGGGCAGGTCACCTTACCGGGAGGAGAAAATGTAACCATTAAGAGTGTCGGCAAATACGGGCTCTATATCAACGAAGGGTATGGTCAGGAAATGAAGCTGACATTGGATGAAGGAGTGGTCATTCCACAACTCTATGCGACAATTTCCGCCAACGGTGTGCCATTGATGGATCAGACTATTGATGAAAACAAAAACGTGTCCATGGAAGTGACCTGGTACAATGAGGATGGGGATGTAATCGATATCGGCTCAGTCTCACAGGGGGACACCTTCTATGGTCGCTACAAAGTGGTCAACAAAAGTGTAGTGCCTATTGTAGAAGAAATGGCACTGGTGCAACTGCTGCCCTCGGGCTGGGAGATAGAAAATACCCGGCTTTCGAATGAAGTACGCCCTGCCTGGATGGACAGATGGAGCGTGGATGAGGAAGACTATCTGGACATTAGGGACGACAGAATCATGTGGTTCTTTGATCTATATGATAAGCGAGCAAAAGATTTTGTTGTAAAGATCAATGCCATAACTACTGGTACGTATCAGCTGCCGGGTGCGAGGTGTGAGGCTATGTACAACAATGACTTTGTCTCCACAAAAACCGGCAAAACGGTGGTCGTAAAGATGCGCGAATAATGTGACTGGTGCGGATAAAAGGTAAAAAGGTATTTCTTGTGGCAATTGCCACACTGGTACTTCTGTACATCATTTACTTACTGGTTCCCCTTCAGGGGGAGCGGCTGAACCGTGACTATAGCCAGGTCATCCTGGCGAGTGACAGTACCTTTCTAAGGGTATTTCTTAACGAGCAGGAACAATGGTGCCTGCCTCCTTCATTGTACGAGGGTATTCCAGAGAAGCTAAAAGTATCTGTGCTGGCCTTCGAGGATCAATATTTTGAGTACCACCCCGGGATTAATCCGGTCTCGATTACCAGAGCCGTTTATGATAATCTCACTTCGGGTCAGGTGGTGAGCGGAGGCAGTACGATTACAATGCAGGTGGCTCGAATGATCAAAGACAATCCCAGGACTTATGTCAACAAACTCCTGGAGATGCTGTTAGCCACCAAGATCGAATTTCATCAATCAAAGGAGGATATTTTAAAGGATTATCTAGTGCATGCTCCCTATGGCACCAATGTAAGGGGATACCTGGCTGCATCGTATCGTTACTTTGGCAAAAAGCCGAATCAACTCACGTGGGCAGAGGCAGCATTGCTGGCAGTCCTGCCCAATGCTCCCGGCATGATTTTTCCGACGAAAAATCAGAAAAAACTAGAAGAAAAGAGGAATTATCTTCTAAAGAAACTCCTAACAAATAGCGTGATTGACGAGGACACCTACGACTTGTCTTTGTTGGAGCCGATACCTGACCAAATCATTCCTTTTCCACTCGCGGCTCCTCACCTTACAGAGCGAATCCACAGATCCAATCAACTCGATGTGGTAATAACGACTATTGATTCAGACATTCAGTATGAAACAAACTTTTTTGTAAAGCAGCACGCCTCTTTGATGAGGGAGCAAGGCATAAAAAATGCCTGTGCGCTGGTAGTCCATAATGCTTCAGGAAATGTAGTCGCGTATGTCGGTTCTCAGGACTTTCATGATCTGGATGCCCAAGGGAGAGTAGACGGCATACAGGCTATTCGATCTTCGGGTTCTATATTGAAACCGTACCTGTATGCTCTGGCTATTGATGAAGGGCTGATTTTGCCTCATACCTTGATCAAAGACGTGCCTTCATATTTTGGGAGCTTTTCCCCAAACAATGCTTCGGAAACATTCCTAGGTGCTGTACCCGCATCACAGGCTCTGGTGCATTCACTCAATGTACCGGCGGTACGTTTGCTCAATGCTTTTGGTGTGGACAAATTCTATAATTTGCTGGAGTTAGCGGGTATCCAATCCTTGTTTCGACATCCTGACGACTATGGATTGCCGTTGATTTTGGGTGGCGCCGAGGTTAGCCCGTGGGACGTTGCAAAACTCTACTCAGGAATGGCTAACGAAGGGCACTTTGGGGAAGTGCATTATTTGCCACATTCAGGTTCGGATGTTAAACAGCAGCTTGTGAGCCCGGGCGCCAGCTACCTGGTTTTGGATGAATTGAAAGAACTGATCAGGCCGGGCCTTGAATTTTATTGGAAAAAATACAGCAGCCAAAGACCTATTGCCTGGAAGACCGGTACCAGTTATGGACATAAAGATGCCTGGGCTGCAGGATCCACCCCTTCATGGACCATCGTGGTTTGGGTTGGGAATTTTGACGGAGAGTCCAATAAGAATCTGGCTGGTATGACCAGTGCCGGACCCTTGCTGTTCAATATTGCCAAGGTTCTGCCGGAAAAGTCAAAAAAGTGGTTCGTAGAAAATGAAATGGACTTTGTTTCCGTCCGACAGTGTAAAGAGACGGGGTTTTATGCCAGTACGGACTGTAGTGAGGTTGAACTCGTTAATGCCCCCATTGGGATGAAACCCATGAGGGTTTGTCCCTATCATAAGAAAGTATTTCTGGACAAGTCAGGAGAGAAAAGCGTATGCTCCCACTGTTGGGAACCTGGATATCAGTCGGTGAGTTATCTGAAGTTTACACCGGATATCAACTACTACCTGCGTCAGAGTGGAAGCATTGTGCATTCAGAACCTCGACATAACCCGGACTGTAGCAAGAGACAGGAGCACAATATTTTGCAGATCATCTACCCCGTAGAAAATGCCAATATATTTATACCAAAAGATTTTAGCGGATCTTATGAACCATTGATTGGGAGGTACGCCACCCAGTTTCCGGATAGAGAGGTGTTCTGGTATCTGGATGATTCTTATCTAAGCAGTAGCATTGGCAAAACTACCATGCCCATTGAGGTTCGGCAGGGAAAGCATAAACTCACCGTGGTGGATACAGAGGGCAATTCTGATAGTGTTGATTTTTCAGTCATTATGAATTAACAATGAGTCAGCTTAATTCCACCTTTCCAAATTGCATCATTTCCAAACATTCATATATTTGATAACAAAAAAACTAATTCCATGAAAAGTATAGTAACTAACCTATTGGCCGTGTGGATGCTGGCCATAATTGCATCTTGTGCCGGTACCAAAAGTGAGTCGGCCGAAACTGAAGTAGCCACTGAAGAAGAGTCAATCGCCGAAACCGAGGAACTCAGCGCGGTTTGCGTGTGGAACGACATTTCGGTAAGGAAAAACCCTGGAACCAAAAGAGAGGATTATTTAACAAAACTAAGCATTGGAGAGTCACTCACTTACCTGGGAGCAGACTCTGCAGTTGAGGAAAAGACCTACGCCAAGGTCCGCCTCAATGACGGTGAAGAGGGCTGGTCTCGCAAGGACTTCCTGGTGATAGAAGGAAAGGCCGCGGTGATCGTGACGGATGCCACCATCTATTCAAGACCTGACCTGCTGACGAAGACTGATAAACTTTTCTCGGCTATGGATATTATAGCAAGTGTAGAAACCCAGGACGACTGGTCGAGCGTACGCGGCAAGCGTTCCGAAGGCTCTTGGCTGGACGAGGGATGGATCAAATCTGACAATATTTCTTATGCTGCTGAGGATATAGCCACGGCCAAATTTGCGTCTAAAGCGTTCGAGTTGGAGAGCACCGACGAACAAATTCAGGCACTCAAAGAAATCGTAGAAAATGAAGACCTGAGCAGTTCTAAGTTTATCGCAGGGCTGGTAGTGAAGCTGACAGAACTGTCTGATGCGGCGGCTGCTCCGGCTGATTCTATCAACTGATATTTCGTTAAAAAAACCATAGAAACCCATTGTATGCTACGCAATGGGTTTTTTTCTAAAAAAGAATTTTAAAAGTGTAAAAATGACACTTATTGTTTTATATTTGTGTGATGTAGTGTAAAAAAGACACTAATAAATACAGGTATGAAAGAGACTAAATATACAATTGGACTGGACTTTGGCTCAGACAGTGTCAGGGCTCTGGTCGTCAATGTGGAGACAGGAGATGAAGTAGCCACCGCTGTGTGCTATTATCCACAATGGATGGAAGGCAAATTTTGCGTACCCCACGAAAATCAATTCAGACAGCACCCGCAGGATTATATCGATGCCATGGTAGACGTGGTGACTCGTTCACTGGCAGATGCCGGATCGGATGTGGCCAAAAATGTAATCGGGATCGGAGTGGATACTACGGGATCTACGCCCTGTCCAGTAGATGAATCAGGACAGCCGCTGGCCCTATCAGCGGACTTTGCTGACAACCCGAATGCGATGTTCCATCTATGGAAAGATCATACGGCGATCAAAGAAGCAGCAGAAATCAATGAACTTAATCAAAACTCTGACACGGACTACCTCCAGTATGTGGGAGGGATCTATTCCTCAGAGTGGTACTGGGCTAAGATCGCCCGCACCAATCGGGTGGATGAAAAAGTGCGTGATGCAGCCTATACCTGGGTAGAGCACTGCGACTGGATTCCATTCTTATTGACAGGAGGCAGCAGCGCCAATGATCTGAAAAGAAGTGTATGTGCCGCTGGACACAAGGCCCTTTGGCACAAAGACTACAGCGGGGTACCTCCCAAGTCTTATCTCACCCAAATCGATCCTAGTTTCGAGAATTTTAATGTTGACCTACTGGCCAATACATATAGCTCTGACGAATCAGTTGGAAATCTAACCAATGATTGGGCTGAAAAGCTAGGGCTTTCTGCTGATGTGGTGGTAGCCGTTGGGGCCTATGATGCACACATGGGAGCGGTAGGAGGAGAGATTGCACCGGGTTACCTGAGCAAGGTAATCGGTACCTCCACCTGCGATATAATGGTGGCACCACTGGAAGATAACGAGCACTTGGTAAAAGGAATCTGCGGTCAGGTGAACGGTTCGGTGATTCCAAATATGCTCGGTCTTGAGGCCGGACAATCTGCGTTTGGTGATGTGTATGCATGGTTCAAGAGATTGCTTCTTTGGCCGGTACAAAGCCTGGATGCGGAATTAGCGAAAGCCTACGAAAAATCTGTGGATGATAAAATCATTCCTGCTTTGGCGAAAGCTGCTTCTGAATTGGAGGTGACTCCTAATGATCTGGTTTCCCTTGACTGGATGAACGGAAGAAGAACACCAGACGCAAATCAAGCATTAAAAGGTGTGGTTTCCGGTATCAACCTGGGCAGCGATGCGCCAAGAGTATTTAAGAGTTTGGTAGAAGCCACTTGCTTCGGAGCAAGAAAAATCGCCGAGCGATTCAGAGAAGAAGGAGTGAAAATCGAAGGAGTCATTGCTCTGGGCGGTGTAGCCAAAAAATCTGAATACGTAATGCAAACCCTGGCAGATGTGATGCAGATGCCGATCAAGGTCGGTAAGTCCGAACAAACCTGTGCATTGGGTGCTGCGATGTTTGCAGCTACAGCAGCCGGTGAATACGCTAAAGTAGAAGAGGCAATGACCAAAATGGGCGGAGGTTTCGAGCGTACCTACCAGCCAAACGCAGCAAAGGCTGAAGTTTATAACACCCTTTACAAAAAATACTGCGATCTTGGTGACGCAGTTGAAAAACTGACAATGGCATGAGCAAATACGACAAGATAAAACAAGAAGCCTACAAGGCCAATATGGATCTGCCCAGATTGGGATTGGTACTGTTTACATTTGGCAATGCCAGTTCGGCTGATCATGATCAAAAGGTATTTGCGATCAAGCCAAGTGGAGTAGATTATGATGTACTCAAGCCTGAGGATATGGTCATTGTAGATTTTGATGGCAAGATCATCGAGGGAGACATGAGGCCTAGCTCCGATACCAAGACTCATGCAGTGCTGTACAAGCATTGGCCTGAGGTGGGAGGTATTGTTCATACACACTCGACGTATGCCACGGGTTGGGCTCAGACCCAACTGGACATTCCGATCTATGGTACTACTCATGCCGATCACCTGGCGTTTGATATTCCTTGCGCACCTGTGATGACCGATGAGATGATCGAAGGGGATTATGAATATGAGACCGGGTTCCAGATCATGAATTGCTTCAAAGACAAGGGCATTTCTCATGTAGAGGTGCCTATGGTGATCGTAGCAAACCACGCACCCTTTAGCTGGGGCAAGGACGTGAAGAAGGCTGTGTACCATAGTGCCGTGTTAGAGGAGGTGGCCAAGATGGCCTGGGTGACAAAGACCATCAACCCCGATACCCCTCGACTAAAAGAGACCTTAAAACAAAAACACTACGAAAGAAAACATGGTAAGGACGCTTACTATGGTCAGAGTTAAACCTTTTTCAATCAACAAGTAATTACTTATGAGCACATTCTCGAGCATTGATTATGTATTGTTCTCGCTGTATTGCGTGATCATCTTATTCATTGGAGTCTTCATTTCCCTCAGAGGGAAAAAAGGAGAAGAAAAATCAGCCAACGATTACTTCCTGGCGGGTAATAGCCTTACCTGGTGGGCGGTAGGAGCCTCTCTCATCGCAGCCAACATTTCTGCGGAGCACTTCATCGCTATGTCCGGTTCAGGATATGCATTGGGGCTGGCAATAGCCGCCTATGAGTGGATAGCGGCTATCGCATTGATCGTGGTGGCAAAATATTTTCTTCCCATTTTCCTGGAAAAGAAAATCTACACCATGCCGCAGTTCGTCCAGATGCGATTCAACAAAGGCGTGAGTACCTTTTTTGCCGTATTCTGGCTGTTTGTTTACGTTTTTGTAAACCTTACTTCGGTAAGTTACCTGGGCGCATTGGCCATGGAAGGCATCCTGGGCGTTCCATTGGTTTGGGGTATCGCAGGACTTTTGATTTTCTCCGGTATCTATTCGATTTTCGGAGGTCTTTCTTCAGTAGCATGGACTGACGTAGTACAGGTGATCTTCCTTATCGGTGGTGGACTCGTTACTACTTTCCTTGCAGTGAGTGCTGTAGGAGGTGGAAGCCTGATGGAAGGTTTTAGCCAGGTATACAACAGTGCTACAGACCATTTCCAAATGATTATTCCTGAGGGAAGTATTTTCGTGCCCGATGGAGACGGAGGAACCAAGGACGCATTTAGCGATCTGCCCGGTTTGGCGGTGATCTTTGGTGCCATGTGGATTACAAATCTTGGGTATTGGGGATTCAACCAGTACATCATCCAAAAAGGTTTGGCAGCTAAAAGCCTTGAGGAAGCTAAAAAAGGACTTCTTTTTGCTTCTTTCCTGAAAATATTGATCCCACTGTTGGTGGTGATCCCGGGTATTACAGCTTTGGTATTGCTTAGAGATATGGGACCTGAACTGCCCGGTATGCTGGGTAAAACCGCAGAACAAATCGGTACGATTGGTAAGTCTGATGAAGCCTATCCATGGTTGTTGAAGAATTTCGTACCTGCAGGCGTGAGAGGACTAGCTTTTGCTGCATTGGTAGCGGCGATTGTTTCGTCTTTGGCATCCATGATCAACAGTACCTCTACAATCTTTACCATCGACATCTTCAAAAACATGAAGCCCGATGCGTCTGACAAGACCTTGGTGCGAGTGGGTCGATTGGTGGCAGTGGTAGCGTTGGTTATTGCGGGAATCGCTGCACCGGCACTACAGAACCTGGATCAGGTATTCCAGTACATCCAAGAGTACACCGGGTTCATTTATCCGGGAGCAGTTTGTGTCTTTGGTATGGGACTTTTCTGGAAACAGATTACTTCACGGGCGGCCTTGATCACAGCGATTGTAACCATTCCGTTGGGAATTATTTTCAAATTGACTTTCCCTGAAATACCATGGATTTTGAGAATGGGCTATGTGTTTATGTCGCTGTGTACCATAGCATCTGTCATCAGTTATTTTGATTCAGCTGCTAAGGTTAAAGCTGAGTCCAAAGTGGCCAATGGCGTGATGACTGCAGTGTATATACTGGGAACCATTGGTACGGTCTGTGTACTGGTAGGCGTGTTTATGTCCTCGACATACGCGCACCTGGCGTTGGAATCAATACTGTTCTTCGGGTTCTTCTTCCTGATGATTGCAGTGATCCTGTACACCAATGTCAAGATCGACACGGCCGACTCAAAAGCCATTATTGTTGAAAACAAAACGCTGTTTGATACAAGCCTGACCTTCAATATCGGTGCCATCGCAGTGGTGGCCATTGTGACATTTTTATACACAGTTTTCTGGTAAGACATGATAGATATAAGTAAAAACGAAATTTGGTTTGTGACGGGGAGTCAGCACCTCTATGGTCCTGAAACCCTGAAGCAAGTGGCGACTCATTCAGAGGAGATCGCTAAGTATTACAATGCCCACTCGGGCATCCCTGTCAAGGTGGTGTACAAGGGGGTGGTGACCACTCCAGAGGAGATCACAAAGATTTGTTTGGAGACCAACAATGCAGAGAATTGCATCGGCTTGATGCTTTGGATGCATACGTTCTCTCCGGCCAAGATGTGGATCAACGGGTTGAAAGTGCTTTGCAAGCCTTTCGTGCACCTTCATACTCAATACAATGCAGAGATTCCATGGTCAACCATTGACATGGACTTTATGAACCTGAACCAATCGGCCCATGGCGACCGTGAGTTTGGATTTATCTGCTCTCGATTGAGGATCAACCGCAAGGTGATCGTAGGTCACTGGAAGGAAGATAAGGTTGCGGAGAAGATCAATATCTGGAGTCGGGTGGCGAGCGCTCATCATGATGCACAGTCTGGTAAAGTAGCCAGGATTGGTGACAACATGAGAGAAGTAGCTGTGACCGAAGGGGACAAAGTAGAAGCCCAGATCAAGTTTGGCTATTCCATCAACGGCTATGGCGTGGGTGATGTAGTGGATCTGATCAATCAGGTGACAGACTCTGAGGTCAAAGCGCTGATCGAAGAGTACGAAGCTACTTATGCGATGATGGATTCGCTCAAAGCGGGAGGTGCCATGCGTTCTTCATTGGAGGATTCAGCACGGATCGAGTTGGGTATGACGAAATTTATGACAGATGGAGGCTTTACAGCCTTTACAGATACCTTCGAAAACCTATGGGGCATGAAGCAGTTGCCAGGTATTGCTTCACAAAGACTGATGGCCAAAGGCTACGGTTTTGGTGGCGAAGGTGACTGGAAGACCTCAGCTCTGGTACGAGCTATGAAAGTAATGGGCGCAGGACTTGAGGGTGGAAACAGCTTCATGGAGGACTACACGTACCACTTTACTCCTAAAGGGGATCGGGTACTTGGTTCTCATATGTTGGAGATTTGTCCGTCCATTACTTCTGAAAAAGTAAAATGTGAGGTTCACCCTCTGGGAATCGGAGGTAAAGAAGATCCTGTACGATTGGTATTCAATGCAGATGCCGGAGAAGCGCTTAATGCTTCGGTAGTCGATATGGGGGGTAGAATGAGATTGTTGGTGAATACGGTGACAGGAACAGCTCCTGAGGCTGATTTGCCACATCTGCCTACAGCACGGGTATTATGGGACGCACATCCTAATCTGGAGATTGCGGCGAGTGCCTGGATCTTGGCAGGAGGAGCACACCATACATGCTATAGTCAGAATTTGACCAAAGAATATCTGGAAGACTATGCAGATATGGTGGGACTTGAAATGGTGACGATCGATAAAGATACCGAGCTAAGCCAGTTCAAATCAACCCTGAAACACAATGGCGTAGCATTTAGCTAATAAAGAATACGACGGGAGTATTTCTAAAGAAGTGCTCCCGTTTTTTTATTTTTGCAATCCTCCCAACCTATAAGACTGGAATGATGGTAAGAATAGCGGCACTTATTGGGATCATTCTGTACTGCTCAGGCTGGATCAGCGGGCAGCACCGTTCTACGCGTTTTGAGCGACTGACCATCGCTGAGGGACTCCCTCAGAATATGGTTGACTGTATGCTGCAGGATTCTCGAGGTTTTTATTGGTTTGGCACCTGGAATGGCCTTGCCCGATTCGATGGTTATTCATTCGAGAATTTTAATGATCAGACCGGCGGAAGCTCAAGTCTTGATGTAAACTTCATCTACGCACTGGCCGAGGACGATTTTGGCAATATCTGGGTAGGCACCTCCCAGGGCCTGTTCGTCTACCTCTACAATCAACGGAGGTTCATTCCGAAAATATTACCTTTTGAAAACGAGCGCAACCGTGGGTCATTTCATTCCATTGAGGTTGGAAAGGACGGTAAGCTGTATGCCGGATCTAAATCTGGCCTCACCTTGTTGAAAGTGCTGAATGAAGCGGGTGATGTAGAAATGGAGCGAACTGTTCACCTTAGCAATTCGTCGGAGGCTTTCCCCGGTGAGGTAGTCAATGCAGTACTGCTGGATTCATTTGATAACCTCTGGGCGGGTACCGATGGGGGCCTGGTCAGGCTGGATCAGGACTTAAACGTATTGGAGCTTCATTTGAACCAACCGGGTTTGCCCGGCACCATCTCAAACAATGTAATCGTTGACCTGTACGAAACCTCCTCACGTCAGCTATGGATAGGGACTGAGGTAGGCCTGAATCGATACGACCGAAAAACCAACAGCTTTACCTTCACCATTTATCTGCCTGATGATGAGCAGGGGCTTCCGCACAACACGGTGATGAATATTAAAGAAGGGCCCACGGGAGACTTGCTTGTAGCAACGCTGGGGGGATTTGCCATCATGGATGTCAAGACCCTAAGATTCCGCACCTTTTTTCATGAACCCAACCGCAAGAAAAGCCTGAGCAATGATTTCGTCAACTCCCTTCTTGTAGACAACAAGGACAACATCTGGATCGGCACGGAGCGGGGAGGGGTGAATGTCTACAGCACCACACAAAATGTAATCGAGCAATACGAGTATGAAGTAAACAACAGCAACAGCCTGAGTCATAGCACCATCAATTCGATATTCGAAGATGACAAGAACATCTGGATCGGTACTGCGGGCGGCGGGCTCAATCGATACGATAAGCGACAAAAGAAGTACCATCACTATATGACGGATGCCGGTAATCCTGGCGCACTGTCCAGCAATTTTGTGACCACCATATACAGAACCTCGGCGGGTGAGCTGCTCGTGGGTACATGGGGGCAGGGGATCAATGTACTAAGAGGCGAAGGAACCTCCAATGTGTTTTTTGAGTCCATCAATGAAGTAAACAGTGGTTTGCAAAACAATTTCGTTTCCTCGATACAGGAGGATGTAAAAGGAAATCTGTGGGTAGGGTCTCTGGGCGGGCTATCCAGAAGAATGACAGGAACTCAAACTTTTGAATCCGTGTACGCCCAGGAAAGATCCTGGAGGGTCACAGGGGTAGGTTGCCTGTTGATAGATCAGGAAAACAACCTTTGGGTCGGAACCCAAACAGGCCTTTATTCTTTCCCTGTTTTCGATTTTGGTAGCGACCAGTTGAAAACTTTCTTTCATCAGCCCAATGAACCTGCAAGCATTAGTGGCGACTATGTTATTTCCCTTAAGGAAGACATTAAAGGAAATATATGGGTGGGTACCTATGGCCATGGACTAAACAAAATCGTAAGGGCCAATGGATCGTATCAAATCACCAACTATGGTTCTGAGCAGGGCATTTCCAATTCCATCATTTATTGTATCGAAGAGGATGTCAACCATGATCTTTGGATGAGTACAGATTTTGGCCTGATCCGTTTTGATCCCCGACTTGAAACAGCCAATACCTACAGAAAATCAGACGGCCTGCTCAACGACCAATACTACTGGTCGGCCTCCCACGCCAGCCCCAATGGCAAACTATATTTTGGAGGAATGGAGGGAATGGATGCCTTCTATCCGGAGTGGATCGGCCCTACAGGTGATGATCCGGAAGTCACCATCACGGACATCAAGATTTTGGATGAGTCCGTCATCCCCGGCGAGGAGTACAATGGCGAGCTAGTCCTTGAGAAAAACGCCTCCCAGGTTTCAGAAATATCGTTATCGCATAAAGAGAAGGCTTTTACCATTGAGTTTTCAGCTATGGATTTCCTGGATGCTGATGTGATCACCTACTCGTATATTCTGGAGGGCTTCGATGCCAAATGGAACCACGTGACCCCTCCCCGCCACTTCGCCAGTTATACAAACCTGGTGCCTGGGGAGTACACCTTCAAGGTAAAAGCCGCAGGTTCTTTGGGCGACTATAGCAATCGGGCTCGTGAGATAAAAATCAAGATATGGCCCCCAATATGGCAGACCTGGTGGTTTAGAATTGTTTTCGTTTTGATCATGGTTGGACTCATTATTGGCTATACCAAATACAGAACCTATGTGCTGAAACACCAGAAAGAGGAACTTGAAAAGCAGGTGACCGAACGCACCGAGGAGATCAATAAGCAAAAAGAGGCGCTGTCCTACCAGGCGATCCAGCTAAAAAACAGTAATGAAGCCCTTGAGACGAAGCAGCACATGATCGAGGGGCAAAATAAGAAGCTCGAAGACCAAAACAAGGAAATCCTGGCTCAGCGTGATGAGGTGATCGAGTTGAACGAAAAGCTCAATCTGGTAAGCCAGCTCAAGCTCAGCTTCTTTACCAATATTTCTCATGAGTTTCGTACGCCGCTGACTCTTATCATCGGGCCTTTGGAGCGGCTACTCGGCACCCGTGGCCTCAAAAACGAGGTGAAGGAAAATCTCGAGGTGATGAGCCGAAATGCCCGCAGGCTACTTCATTTGATCAACGAGATCATGGAGTTTAGAAAAATCGAGAAAGGAAAAATTGAGCTAAAGGTATCCGAGGGTTCATTTGATGATTTCTCAAAGGCGATCTTTGAGGCCTTCAAACCGTTGGCTGAGATCAAAAAGATCAAATTTGATTATTCGACGGACCATCAGGCCAGTCTGGTGTGGTATGATGAGGAAAGAATCGAAAACATCCTGTACAATTTACTTTCCAATGCTTTTAAGTATACCCCGGGAGGGGGATCTGTGGAGATGAAGGTCGCATCTATGCCCATGACAGACTCACGACTCAAGGATAAATCGAGCAAGAAGCTCGACCGGGTGGTCAGTGTGCGGATTGTTGATTCCGGCACAGGTATTAGTGAAGAAAACCTGCCGCTGATCTTCAAGCGGTTCTATAGGATAGAGTCTGAGAATGCATTCAAAATTGGTGGGTCTGGTGTTGGCCTGGCGATTACCGAAGAGCTTATCAAGATCCACCATGGGGAAATATTTGTAAGCAGCACGCCCGGTGAGGGATCTGTATTCGAGATTCAATTCCCCTGCCTGAAAGGAGCCTACAAGCAAAGTGAAATCAGATCGGGAATGACACGCGATCTGGGCATCTACGAAAATATCGAGGTGCTCAAGAATGAAATCCTGGTACACGATGAGGTAAATGAAAAGGATCTGACCCGTGAGCTGGACAAAAACAAGGATACGGTGCTTGTGGTAGAAGACAATGCCGACTTGAGAAAGTTCATTGCCCTCCGGCTGATGGAAAAATACAATGTGGTAGAAGCGGGAGATGGAGAGAAGGGCCTTGAGTTTGCAGAAAAATACGACCCTGACCTGATTGTCAGCGATGTAATGATGCCCAAAAAAGATGGCTTTGAGCTTTGTGCGACGATCAAAAACAACTTTGGCACCAGCCATATCCCGATCATTTTGCTCACTGCCAAATCCTCTGTAGAAAACCAGATCGAAGGGCTCCAGATAGGGGCTGATGATTACTTGCCAAAACCTTTCAACTTCGAAGTGCTCGAGGCAAGGATTCATAATCTCGTAGAAAGTCGCAAAATGATCAAGAAGCAATTTGCTACTGATACAAGCTCCCATGTAGCCAAATATGCCACCACCTCTCGCGATGCAGATTTTCTACAACAAGCCATGAATATCGTAGAGGAGCACCTGTCCGACTCAGATTTTGGGTCGATGGATTTGGTAAACGGTCTTGGGATCAGCCGTAGCATGCTGCACAAAAAACTCATAGCCCTGACCAATCAATCTGCCACAGAATTTATCAACCAGATTCGTATGAAAAAGGCCAAGGTCTTGCTCAAGAGAAAAGAGCTGAATATCTCCGAGGTGGCCTACTCTGTCGGGTACAATGACCCCCGGTATTTTTCCCGATTGTTCAATAAGAAATTTGGTCAGTCGCCGAAGCAATTTCAGGAAACTGAAATCAGTTTAAACTAATAAGGCCTAAACCTGCCTACAACTCACTTCCAAAAACCAAAAAACCTGCTTATCAGGCCCTGAGGGCATAAAACGGGTGCACAATACTCCACCTAATAAGGACAATTGTCCACCTTGTATTGGTGTCTGATTAACACTTTTGTAGATAATGATAAAACCGGTTCGATACGCCGGATGATAAGATTAAACTGTAAACTAAAATTTATGAAAAGAACTAGACTAATGAGGTTCGCTTTATGCGCAACAGTTATGGCTGTATTGAGCTTGGTTGTTGGGTGTGAGGAGGAGGAGATCTATATGATCGATGCCCCCGATGACCTTCAACACAAAATTGACTCAATTCAAGCGGCTAAGGATGCGATTAATACAGGTGATACTACATTCATCGATATCGCTACATCGATTGTAGGAAATGAGGATTTTAGCTCAGGTTGGTGGACAGCCTTCTCTGACTATTTCGCTGTTCCTTCAAACAAGTTATTGCATTTGGAGTTTGTCAATCACAACGGAGGTAGTGAACTCAACTGGAATAACCTGACTTATGCCATTACCAATGAAGTAGGCGATCGCGACGGTGAAGGGTATGCAGAGTACTGTGTCCTTCGTTCTGATGCTTTCGGATGGGGTAATGCAGATTTCGATCTGGCATTGATCTCACAGAACTATCCTGATACCGATGGAGACGGAGATATTTGGAATGACTTCCGTGCGACAATGGACGGTGCCTATGTTAGCCTCGATATTGATCATTCGGCTACCGGTTATGTATTTGTGACCATGACCGCCTTAGGAACCAATGGCACTGAGCTGGTCATGACCTATAATCAACCGGTCTCTGCTACAGAAGATCTCAATGTCTTCTTAATTTCAGATGCCAGTTATTTCGAGATGGAAAAGGCATACACACTGCCATCCATGGTGACAGAAATAGAAGATGTTAATGCTACTTCAATCTCAGTCGCCGGGACTCCTGCTACAGTGGAGATCGGAGATGAAAACTTCTGGGGTGCCGGAATAGCAACAGTTACATATGCCGACGGATCCTCTGCTGAGGTTGACTCTGCAGACATTTCGTTTACAGTAGTGCCTGATATGAGTACTCTCGGACAAAAGACGGTAAGTGTTGCATACAGCAAAACCAAGCAAGGAGCATTTGGCCCGGCTGTATCGACCATCTATACTTTGGAGGTCACCAACTCGGTGACGAATCTGGAGGTTACTACGCTGCCGGATATCACTACTTATTATTTCTTTGCGAGTGATTCTATTTATTTCAATACTACTGGTCTTGAAATCACGGCTACTTATTCAGATGCTTCGACGGCCATACTGGATAATTCATCGTTCCAGTTTGATAGTATAGCACCGGTTGCCGGTCCACAAGACGTGAAGGTTTCTTATGTGGGTACGAGCAGCACGGTAACCACTACAGTGCCTTTGACTATGGTACAAGGAACCAGCCAGGTAGGTGCAACTGATTTGTCCACCGGATTCTGGGGAGCACACTCAGCTGATTTTACGGTAGCTTCCGGAACAAGCAAAACGTTCCAATTGTACATGTATTCGACCAATGCAAATGGTTGGAATAGCCCTGCAACAATCCTTCGAAGAGCAGATCTGACGGAGTTTGCAGTAGTTCGTATGGACAACTGGGGATGGGGTGCCGGATATGACGGCATAGCGACTGCCACCAATGATTGGAACTGGGACATCTTCGCTGCAAACATCAATGCTTCTTATGCGGAGATCACAGTGACCAACAATGGAGATGGTACGGCAAGTGTGCGATATGATGTGACGTACAACAACGGTGCAACGCACTTCCAGGAGTACACGGGTATACAAGTAGATAGTGCTGATTTGACTACTGCACTTACAGTAGATAACTGCTATCTGATACTTGTTAATTAATCACAAAGACCAAAACATTTAAACGATGAAATATATATATATAATCCTGTTGGGATTGCTGGCGATCGTACCGGCAACGTACGCAGAAGGCTCTGGCAATGCTGACCAGGAGTCAGTGGCTAAGCCAGCAGAAGTAACTGTAACCGGTAAAGTCGTTGATGATACCGGGGCACCTCTTCCGGGTGCTACCATATTGGAAAAAGGTACCAATAACGGAACGGTAACGGATATTGATGGTAACTACTCGCTTGATGTAGCCGGACCTGAGTCTGTTCTTCTTTTCTCCTTTATTGGATATGTAAACCAGGAAGCAACAGTTGGTTCTCAGACGAGTATCGATATAGAAATGGTTCCGGATATCGCCAATCTTGAAGAAGTGGTGGTACTCGGGTACGGTACCCAGCGTAAGGTTGACCTTACCGGTGCAGTAGCGATTGTTGATACTGAGGAGATGAAGAAAATATCTCACTCAAATATCTCAACTACACTTCAGGGTAAAGTAGCGGGTGTCCAGGTCACTTCAGACGGACAGCCGGGAGCTGATCCTTCGGTACGGATTAGAGGTATTGGTTCGTTTGGTAACACTGATCCCCTCTATGTGGTGGATGGTGTAATCATTGGAACTACCGTTCGTGACTTCTCGCCCAATGATATCGAATCAGTTCAGATACTGAAAGATGCTTCGGCGGCTGCCATCTATGGAGCCAGGGCTGCTAATGGCGTAGTGATCATCACTACAAAGCAAGGTAAGAAGAACCAGGCCATGAGGATAGACTACAGCGGGTACTTTGGAGTTGATCAAGTACCTGATGGCGTGTACGACGTAATGGATGCTGAGCAATATGGTCGTCACATTACCAATGTTTATGGAAACAGCGGTTTGGAAGTGCCTAACGGATATGTTCCTGGTCATGAGGACTATATTGATCCCAGCGTAGTGAATACCAACTGGCAGGATGAGGCTTTCAAAACAGGGCTTCGTCAAAATCACAACCTCAACCTTTCAGGTGGTGGTGAAAACAATACGTACAACCTGTCACTTGACTACTTTGATCAGGAAGGTACCATCGAAGGAGCGGGCCCTAACTTTGAGCGATATACAGCACGGTTAAACAACACCATGGAGGTTAAATTCCTGACGTTGAAAACAGGCCTCGTGTATAGCCACAGTGATCAGGACAACATGGCCCTTAGCAACGCCAATGAATTTGTGCAAGGTTTGTATGGAGCGCAGTTTCCTGTAATGGCTTCTGCACTGATTACACCTCCCTCTATCAAGGCATATGACGAATCTACATGGGTTTTGGACGGCATACTTCCTATCGCCACACAGTATACTTATGACTCGCATGGCTTCGGTACCTACTATGACGACATCCATGGAGACATTCGTATTACGAATGTGCTGCTCACCAATAATTTGTTGGAGAGGAATACAAAAGTTGACAGAATCTTGGGTTCAGGTTCAGCGATTGCTGACCTGATAGAGATGTTTGGTGGAGCAAGTACCAACCACAAGTTGAACTATACTATCAACATGTCGTACAACAGGACCTATGTCAAGAACTTTACGTTCGTACCTGCATTTATACAGAGTACAACGAACTACTTGACAAAGGAGAACGAGACTCTTACAAAAGAGACTCTTGATTACAGCACAGCGTTGTTTGAAAACTTTGTCACATACGATGGGACTTTCGGAAACAATCACATCAATGTAGTAGCAGGTACGTCTTACCAGCAGGACCTTCATGAGAGAGTTACGGGCAGAGCGGTTAATTTAAATGAACCCTACTTCCTGAATCTCGATAATGCAGCGGAGACTTTCTCTGAAAGCTTTAAACAGGAAATAGTACTATGGTCTTATTTCGGTCGACTCAATTATGATTTCGATGAGAAATACCTACTGTCTGCTACCATTCGGTATGATGGGGGGAGCCAGCTGAATCCGGCAGACAATCAGGAGCTATTCCCTTCTGCTTCAGTGGGCTGGCGTCTTGATCGTGAGAGCTTTTTCCCTGTGGATGGAAATACCATCAACTTATTCAAGCTTCGCGCAAGCTATGGTGAATTAGGTAGTGTAGCGAACCTCGGCCCTTACCAGTACACGGATGTGATGCCACGGCTAGATTACACTTATAGTTTTAACAACAACAAGGTAAACGGATCAGCAGTGTCCAACTTTGTAAACGAAGACATCAGATGGGAAAAGAAGAAAACCCTTGATGTGGGTGTTGACTTGGGTATGTTCGGAAATAAGTTGGAATTTACTTTCGACTATTACCGGTCTGAATCAGAGGATCTTCATTACGATGTAAGGGTACCTGCCAATGCGGGTGCTACTAACGAGTATGTAAGAATGAACGCTGCCACCATGGTCAACTCAGGTCTTGAGTTCCTGGTATCTTATCATCATGACGAAGGTCCTGTAAGATTTGATATTACGGCCAATGTGTCTACGCTCAATAATGAAGTGACCAAATTGGGTGAAACCAACGAGCCTCGTGAGGATGCCTTCTCGCGTACTGAAGTCGGTCGTGAGATAGGAGAACTATATGGGTATGTTTATGAAGGAATCTTCCAGTCTCAAGATGAGATAGACAACCGCATCAACTCTGAAGGTGAGTTGGTTGTTCAGAACGGGGCACAACCGGGTGATGTGGCGTACGCTGACATCAATAATGACGGTACAATTAATGCCCTTGACCGAACTTTCCTAGGTAGCGGTTTGCCAAGTGTCAACTATGGCTTGAATATTCAGGTGGAGTGGAAAGGTCTCGACCTAAGTGTATTTGCTTTTGGAGCGGCAGGCTTCAAAGCAGTGGACTTTGTTGACCTTACCTTGCGTGGTTCTTATGGAGGACTTAATAAGAGTGTGGATCTGCTGAATGCCTGGACTCCTGAGAATCCAAGTACCAGTGTGCCTCGAGTGGCAAATAGCCCTACAGGCTCAGTTACAAACGATGCCTTTAGCGCACGCTTCATTCAGGATGCCTCTTATCTGAGAATAGCTAACGTTCAACTGGGGTATAACTTCCCTGATGAATGGTTCGGAAATACTATCCATAATGCACGTGTATATGTGACCGGACAAAACTTGGCTACCATCACTAATTATGTGGGATACAACGTGGACTACCGTGGAGGTACTTTCACTCCTGGCTACAACTACGCTTCGTACCCAACACCTCGAACTTTGATGTTCGGAGCGCAATTCTCATTCTAAATAATTGATCTAAAAAATGAGTAACAAAATGAAAAATTTAAATATAATTCTAACAATGTTGGCACTCATCGTAGGCATCACTGCCTGTGAGGATCGACTGGAAGTGACGAACCCGAATAATCAAACAACATTCGATTTTGGCGATACTGAAGCTGAGCTTCAGGAGGCTATTATCGCTTGTTATAACCGGATACGCCTTGAGGGTACATTTGCCCGTGTAGGTTACACCATGGATGCCGTGCGTGGCGATGAAGTGTGGAACTCATCTCAGCAGTGGTATTTAGCAGCGGATGAACTTAATGGTGCCGCCGATTTCTTTATGGCTGAGTGGCCATGGCGCGACAACTATCATGTTGTGAATCGTACCAATTTTGTATTGTCTAAAGTGGACGATGTAGAGATGTCCGAAGATGCGTACAACGAGATCGCCGGACAGGCACTTTTTCTTAGGTCGCTGGCTTACTATAACCTGGTTACATATTACCAGACTGTGCCGTTGATCATAGACTATGCAGATTATAGTAGCCTGGAAACCTTGTATGCAAGCAACAATACTCAGGACGAGATACTAGACCAAATAGAGGCAGATCTCACCCTGGCCATGGGAATGCTGCCATCACGAGATGATGGAGGAGAGTGGGCCCAGGGCCGTGCAACCAGCGGAGCTGCTGCAGGTTACCTGGCTCGTACGTTGATGTTCCGCCATAAATTTCCGGAAGCCCTGGATGTGCTTGATGACATCATAAACGGTACCTATGGCACCTATGGGCTAATGGCTGACTATGGTGACAACTTCAACGAGCATACCGAAAACAATATGGAAAGTCTTTTTGAGGTTCAATTCATGGACTATGGTACAGGTGGGCCTGATCATGAGTGGACCCCGGTCAATATCAGCCCGGATGCCTCTCAGGGTCACGCAGTAGAGAGTAACTATGCGGCTCAGACATTTGGTAGCTGGGCAGACTTGGCGGGTTCGTCTTGGTTGTACAATCTGTACAAGGCTGAGAACTCTACAGATGGTCGTTTGGATCCAAGATTGTACTGGACGCTGCTTACTTACGAGCCGGAATACAGTGCCTATACGGGCATTTCTTCTGCGGCGTATCCGGGTGGCGATCCACGTAGCAATACCGTCTATATGACCGAGATCACAGAGACTCCACTATCCAACAATGCTCAGGGGGGTGTATCTATTGCCAAATGGACCAATGCGCGAAACAATATCTACGAGGCAATTGATGTAGGATTGAGTTGTGGGGTCAACCTGCGATTGATGAGATACAGCGATGTGCTGTTGAGAGCGGCCGAGTGTATCAATGAAATCAGCGGTCCTAGTCAACAGGCGATTGATTATATCAACCAGGTTCGAGCTCGTGTAGCGCTTGCGCCACTTCAGCTTTCAGATTTCCCAACTGCGGATCATTTGTTTGAGCAAATCGCAAACGTGGAGCGTCCTAAAGAGTTCGGTTGTGAAAATGGGCGTGGTGTTGATTTGCTGCGTTGGGGTTTCTTCTATTCAGCTGATCGTCTGGCACAAATCACAGAGCATGCGCTTTATGTGACCGATGGTACTGCTAATACGGATCCTCTTACCGATGGTACTTCGTCGTACGATTTCTACGCACCGGGGCATGAGTATTTTCCGATATGGCAAACAAACCTTAATGCCAATCAGAGCCTGGTGGGTAACTCTGCTAACAACGATGAAGACAATGGACCTGATTTCATTTCTAGATATGGGGCGCCACGTCCTGTAGTAGACTTGTAGGGTTGATTCATTCCTAAAACCAAAGACTCCTTATCAACGCATAATTCCGCGTTGATAAGGAGGCTTTAAATATTAAACTGACGGGCCTAAATATTTAGAATATCAATTAAAAACTTGAATTTCAGTATTAAGTAGATTCAAATAGTACTGAATTTACCGCCAGGTTTAAAAAGCAAATTAGAAATGAGACTGAAGTATTTACTGATTTCATCTATCAGCATAGTGGCTGGATTGTTTGTAGGATGTAGTGATGATGATTTAGGGCCTACAGGCATCAAAACCAAAGAACCTATTGATAATGGTAAAAACGACACGATTGTAAATATTGAGCATACCATCCCTACCTACGCCGACGACTACTCGTCGATGGCTGGATGGGGTCAGCGTTCTAGCTGGAACCTGGCCAATGTGCATGATCCTACAGTGTTTTTTGATGGACAGTATTATTACATGTATGCAACCAATGCATCATATGGCAATGCACACGACGGACATGGACACTTTCATGGCCGAAGATCCCAAGACTTGGTCAACTGGGAGTATATGGGCGCATCTATGCCGGAAACCCCTTCCTGGGTAAAAGATACCCTTAACAACATGCGATCCCGAGCAGGATTGAGTACGATCAGTAGTCCCAGGTACGGACACTGGGCGCCGGTGGCCCGCAAAGTCGGCAATGTCTATCGTATGTACTATAGCATTGTTATTGATAATTTTATTGGCAACGGGCTACCTAATTCCGAAGCAAACTTTGACAACACCTGGACAGAAAGAGCCTTCATCGGTATGATGGAGACTGCTGACCCTGCCTCCAATGTATGGGAGGACAAAGGCATGGTAGTGTGCTCCGTTTCTGACAAAGGCAACAACTGGAGCCGTTCGTCCTACTGTTGTGACTGGACGGGCTACTTCAAATACAACGCGATCGACCCTTCATATGTCATTACTCCCGAGGGGGAGCACTGGATGTTTTACGGATCATGGCATAGTGGCATAGCAGCGATTCAAATTGATCCTGCCACAGGCCTTCCAATGAATGAATTTGATATTAATGATTCAGCCACCTGGGGAACACACATTTATACCCGTACCAGTGGCTCAAGGTGGCAAGGGTCAGAAGGCCCGGAAGTCATTTACAATGAAAATACTGGATACTATTACCTGTTTATGGCCTACGACGGACTCGATGTACCGTACAATACGCGGGTCTGCCGATCAGAAAACGTAACAGGCCCCTACAAAGCCTTTAATGGTACGACGGTCACCAATGGAGGAGATATCTATCCCTTGCTTACGCATCCTTACAAGTTCAATGACCACTCCGGGTGGGTTGGCTTTGCACACAATGCCATGTTTAAAAATGAAGAAACAGGAGATTGGTTCTACGCATCCCAGGCCCGTCTACCAGCCAATACCGGTGGAAATGCCTATAGCAATGCTATCATGATGGGGCATGTGCGCAAGGTGCGATGGACAGACGATGATTGGCCGGTGGTCATGCCCGAGCGATATACGGCTGTGCCTGATGTAGCAATCAGCGAGGCAGAGCTGATCGGGGAGTGGGAGCACATCATACTCAGCTATCAATACAGAGAGCAGAAGACATCCAGGGCATTGACGCTTACAGAAGATCACGAGGCGATAGGTACACTGGCAGGAGAGTGGTCATTTGACTCGTCGACCAATGTACTGACCATTGGGGACTCAAAATTATATGTAGAACGAGAAGTAGACTGGGAGGCATCACCGAGGAAAGTGACGATAATATTTGCCGGTTTGAGCTCGTATGGTGCCTCGAATTGGGGTAAGAAAATAAGTGTTTCGACTGAAGAATAGAGGAAGCTGTAAAAGTAGATGATGAACCTTAATCAATTAAATAACCAGACCATTGGGTCTTTACTAACGAACCACAATAACTCATGAAGAAATCAATAAATAAAATACTCACCGTTGGCAGCTTGGCGCTGGCTTTTGGGTGTAGCGCACCACAGTCGGAGGCTCCTGTAGTAGCGGGAGGATCTGCCGCCTATCAGGTAGATGTCTCTAATGTAGTGGCAGACATTCAACCCACGATGTACGGCATCTTTTTCGAAGATATCAACTTTGCCATAGACGGAGGATTGTACGCCGAATTGGTCAAAAACAGATCCTTTGAATTTGACAAGCCCTTGCGTGGTTGGAAGGTGCTAAAAGACAAAGGCCTTGGGGTACGAACGCTACCCGTCAATACAGGCAACCCCCGAAACTCAAGATTCATGCGAGTACAGATCGTGGATCAGGGATCTGGTGCCGGACTCAAGAATGAAGGCTTCCGCGGAATGGGGCTCAAAGAAGGACTCCCCCATGATTTTAGCATCCAGGTGAGAGGCGCTGAAGGAAAAGTTTCGGCTATCCGAATCGAATTGTTGGATTCAGAAGGCGCAGTGATTGCTGAAGGTCGTGTAGATGGAATCAATAAGGAATGGCAGACGCTTACCACTTCATTGACACCTTCTAAAACAGAGGCAAAAGGTTCAATGAACATATGGTTTGAGGGAGTCGGGTCGGTAGATATCGACATGGTATCCTTATTTCCGACTGACACATGGAAAGGAAGAAAAGGTGGATTGAGAGCGGATCTTGTTCAGTTGCTTGATGATATGGATCCAGGATTCTTACGTTTCCCCGGAGGTTGTATTGTAGAGGGCTTTGACTTGTCACAGAGATACCAATGGAAAAATACGGTAGGTGACGTTGACGAACGTGTCGTTACCATCAATCGATGGAATTTCGAATTTGACCACAGACCCGCTCCGGATTACTATCAAAGTTTCGGTGTAGGGTTTTACGAATACTTTTTGCTGGCTGAGGATCTCGGTGCAGAGCCTATGCCAATTATCAATTGTGGTATGGCCTGCCAGTTCAACACCGGCGAGCTGGTTCCACTGGATCAGTTGGATCCTTATGTAGAAGATGCGCTTGACCTCATCGAATTTGCGAACGGGTCCACCGATACTAAGTGGGGACGTTTGCGTGCAGATATGGGACACCCTGAGCCGTTTAACCTCAAGATGCTCGGTGTAGGCAATGAGCAGTGGGGCCCTCAGTACATCGAGCGGTATGTGCCGATCGTAGAGGCTATCAAGGCTAAGTACCCGGATATTCAAATCATTGCTGCCACCGGTTCTGATGGTTCCATTTTTCCCAATGGCGAGGAGGAGATTAGCTACCTCTGGAAGCAGTGGGAAAAGCTGCAGCCGGAAATCGTGGATGAGCATTTTTACCGTAAGCCGGATTGGTTTAGGGACAATGCCGATTGGTACGATAGCTACGAACGAAAAGATTCTAAACTTTTCGTAGGAGAATGGGCTGCACAAAGTGTAGGCGTAGCGAGCCCTGAGAATAAAAACAACTGGGAGACGGCCCTTTCAGAGGCGGCATTCCTGACAGGGTTGGAACGTAACGCCGACCTGGTCACGATGACTTCTTACGCTCCTCTTTTTGCCCATGCAGAGGGATGGCAATGGACGCCGGACTTGATCTGGTTTGATAACCTGAAAAGCTACGGTACGGCCAACTACTACGTGCAAAAGATGTATTCCAGAAATCCCGGTACCCACCTGCTCAAGCTTGAAGAAAATGGTGCGCCTGTGATCGGAAAGAATGGACTGTACGCCTCAGCCGTGAAAGATGAAAACGAAGGCACCATGATCGTGAAAGTGGTCAATACCCAGCAAGGTGCTCAAAAAGTTTCTCTGGATGTGAAAGGGATCTCCGGTTTTGACAAGCAAGCCAAGCTCACAGTCTTAAAGAGCGGTGACCTTGAGGTGTACAACACTTTGGAGGCCGAACCAGTCAAGCCTACTGAGCAAATGGTGGAATTGTCAGGTGACAAAATAGAATTCAACGCTGAGGGATATTCATTCTCAGTATTTAAAGTAAAGATTAACAACTAATGACGAACAACGGATTATTGAGAAGAGCTTCTATTGGATTGATGTTGCTACTGGCGGCCAATGCCTTTGGGCAAAAAGCCACAGTAGTGACAATTGAAGCAGATAAGGGAGAGCATACCATCAACAGAAATATCTATGGTCATTTCGCTGAGCACCTAGGGCGATGCATCTATGATGGTATCTATGTAGGAGAAGACAATCAAACGATTCCGCACACTGACGGGATCAGAAATGACATCATCACAGCACTGAGGGACCTGAAGGTACCTGTACTGCGGTGGCCTGGCGGTTGCTTTGCGGATACCTACCACTGGATGGACGGTATAGGGGACAAAAGTGGACGTCCAAGCATCGTCAACAGATGGTGGGGGGGTGTAACTGAAAACAACAGCTTTGGTACACACGACTTCCTCAACTTTTGTGAGGCGATAGATGCTGAGCCTTACCTTGCCGGTAATGTCGGTAGTGGTGAGGTGAAAGAGCTGGCCGACTGGGTGCAGTATGTAAACCATCCCGGTGGTAGCCCAATGTCAGACCTCAGGATCGAAAATGGTCAAAAAGATCCCTGGAACGTGACTTACTGGGGTGTAGGCAATGAGATGTGGGGCTGTGGCGGTCATATGAGACCGGAGTTTTACGCAGACCTGTATCGCCAGTACAGCACGTTTATGACAGACTGGACGAATAGCGATGGCCTGTTTAGAATAGCCTCCGGAGCGAATGTGGCAGACTATCATTGGACGGAAGTCCTGATGCGCGACGTGCCCAAGCACTTGATCGAAGGAGTAGCCCTTCATTCGTACTCTTTTGTCGAATGGCATAAGAAAGGTTCGGCTACAGCATTTTCTGAAGAAGAGTATTTTTCTACGATGCAGACGGCATTGAGGATGGAAGAGCTGGTAACAAAGCACTCCGAGATCATGGACAAATATGATCCGGAGAAAAAGATTGCTTTGATAGTAGATGAATGGGGTGGCTGGTACAATGTGGAAGAGGGCACGAATCCCGGCTTTCTATACCAGCAAAACACCATGCGCGACGCAATGATCGCTGGAGTGACGTTGAATATCTTCAACAATCATGCGGAGAGGGTGAGAATGGCCAACCTGGCACAAACAGTAAATGTGCTACAGGCAGTCATTTTGACTAAAGAAGAGAAGATGATTTTAACTCCAACATATCATGTGATGAAAATGTATAATGTACATCAGGACGCCACCTTGTTACCTGTAAGTTTTGATGCCCCCATGTATGAGTTCAATGGAGAGCAGTTGCCGGCAGTATCGGTATCAGCATCACAGAATGGTGCAGGATCGATTTATGTGTCATTGGTCAATATTGATTCGAAAAACGAACAGAAAATTGACTTGAACCTTGGAGGAGGGAAAAAGGGCAAAGTTTCTGGCACGATTTTAACTTCTAAAAAGCTACAGGATTTCAATTCCTTTGACGAGTCGGAAAAGATCGCCCCAAAGGCTTTTTCTGACTTTAAGAAAAAAGGAGATAGCTGGTCTGTAACACTACCAGCCTTCTCCGTAGTGATGTTAGAAATAAAATAGAAGTATGATGATGAAGAGAATGGGAAGGTACGCAGGGTTGATAGCTCTCTTAGCATCTTTTTTTTGGCTGTCCTCTTGCGAGGATGATGCAGAGCCTACAGGCATAAAGGTAAGGGATCCCAATGATCCGGTCGATACCTTGGACTCAAACCTGGGAGATGGGCCCATTGACTTTAGTATGTTGCCTGATACCTATCCGCACTTGGCCTCCGAGGAGCAAGTGATGAATTGGATGCATTACAATGTACATGACCCGTCCATTTTCGATAATGGCGATTTCTTTTACTGCTACAATACCGACGTGGCTTTCGGTCATGGTATTAGAGCGGGGATTCAGATTCGTCGTAGCAAGAACCTTGTAGAGTGGGAGTATGTAGGTTGGGTATTGAATGGGTTGCCCGCTATAGCCAGTGCTTTTATTGAAGATAATGGTGGTACACCCAATGGAAATCTATGGGCGCCCTATGCCATGAGAGTAGGTGAGGAATACCGTGTCTATTATTCTTTGGCCTCCAATGTGGGGAGATTGAGCGCCATAGGTCTGGCGACAAGCGACAAGCCCTACGGTCCGTTTACTGATCAGGGAATTGTGGTGAGATCTGTGCCTGCCGGGACGCATACCAACGCCATAGACCCTAGCATTTTGATCGATCAATCAGGAAAGCATTGGATGTTTTATGGTTCGTCATGGGATGGTATCTATTTGATGGAACTTGATCCTGTCACCGGATTGGCTATGACCGACGGGGATATCGGACGTCGTGTAGCCCACCGTGGCTTCACCGGCAATACCATCAATGGCAATATCGAAGGCCCGGAAATCATCTACAACGAAGAGTTTGACATGTATTATCTCTTTATCGCCTATGATTGGTTGGAATCCAAATACAATGTCAGGGTTGGGAGGTCAACAAATCCTGAGGGACCCTACGTCGATATACATGGTGTGGATATGAATCAATTCTCAGATAACGAGCCTATGATCTTGGCTCCTTACAAATTTCAAGGGCACTCAGGTTGGCAGGGAGTTTCGCATCCTGCTGTTTTCAGAGATGGAGAAGATTTCTTTATCGGACACCAGGGAAGACCAGGTGTGAACCGATTCTACATGGTACTCCACACAAGGCAGATCCACTGGACAGAAGACGGATGGCCGCTGGTTTCTCCTCAGCGATATGCTGATGAGGACGAAACTGCTGTCGAAGAAGGTGAGCTGGCGGGTACCTGGGAACAGATTGTCTTTGGATATGATATTGTGCCGGGGTTTGCTGAGGAGCAAACGTCTCCCGGATTTCAGTCTGCCACGGTCATTATGTTGGATGCAGCAGGTACCATCGATGGCAATGCAGATAACACCTGGTCATACGATGCGCCATGGCTGACATTCTCTCTTGAGGGAGGAAACACCTACACCCTTCGGGTGGAGCGAGGACGCGACTGGGAGAAAGAAGTAGACTCTACGATCTTATTTACAGGCCTTGATCAGGATGCTACGACCATTTGGGGTAAAAAAATTGAGTAAATGAAAGGTTGGATATTCATACTATCGCTTTGCTGTGCCTGGACGGTTTCTTGCGCACAGCACAGCGACATCCGAGTTCATGATCCGGTGATGATCAAGGAAGGGGATACCTATTATCTGTTTTGTACTGGTAGGGGTATTTCGATGTTTTCGTCCAAAGACATGGAAAACTGGAATGAAGAAAGCCCAATATTTGATCGTGCCCCTGAATGGACAAAAAAGGCGGTTCTCGACTTTAGAGGTCATTTCTGGGCTCCTGATATTTCTTATCACGACGGCACCTATTTTCTCTACTATTCGGTTTCTTCTTTTGCAAAGAACACCTCGGCGATTGGCCTTGTCACCAATACCACACTCAATCCCAAAGACCCGGACTACAAGTGGGAAGATCAGGGAATGATCCTTCAGTCTGTACCTAACCGCGACCTGTGGAATGCCATTGATCCTAACATTATTGTAGATGAAGAGGGATATCCCTGGATGTCATTTGGCTCGTTTTGGCAGGGCTTGAAGTTGGTCAAGCTGATCCCAAACCGGGATGCACTGGCACAGCCTGAGGAATGGCACACCATTGCCAAGCGCGAGCGCACGGATTTTCTCGACGACAAAGACCCGGGAGATGCAGCTTTAGAGGCTCCCTTTATTTTTAAGAAGGACTCCATGTACTACCTGTTTGTGTCATGGGACTACTGCTGTCGTGGAGAAAACAGCACCTATAAGGTGGTGGTAGGCCGATCCGAATCAGTGACAGGTCCCTATTTGGACAAAGACGGAAAACGCATGGATCAGGGCGGCGGCTCCCTGGTGATCGAGGGAGATGAAAACTGGGCAGGAGTAGGACACAACAGTGCCTATACGTTCGATGAAAAAGACTACCTGGTATTTCATGCCTATGACATGAGCGATCGAGGGGCACCAAAACTGAAAATAGCTGAAATGACCTGGGACGCTGAGGGGTGGCCCATTGCCGACCGGTCAGTATTGGACTCAAACAAAAAAGGAAAGAAGAAATGAAGATAAAGTACCTATCAGGATTGACTTTGTTGCTTGTGATTATGTATTCCTGCAATGAAAAATCCTCTGAACCAATAAAAAGTGATCCGGCGACAACACCAAACAACAATCCTGTGATCACCGATCTGTACACGGCTGACCCGGCCGCCATAGTTCACGATGACGTGTTTTATCTCTACACAGGCCATGACGAGCAAGAGGACGGTAAGGAGGGCTTTCTGATGAACGATTGGTATGTGTTTTCTACAACCAATATGGTAGATTGGACGGACCATGGAGCGATCCTAAAAACGACTGATTTTGCATGGGCCAGTGGGCAGGCGTGGGCCGCTCATGTGGTGGAAAAAGACGGTAAATTTTATTGGTACGTGACCGTAGAGCACGGCACAATCCCCGGAAAGTCTATTGGTGTGGCCGTGGGTGACAGCCCTACAGGGCCATTTACCGATGCGATTGGCGCAGCACTGGTGACCAATGACATGACCACCCATACAGATATTTTTTGGGATGATATAGATCCTGCAGTATTCGTAGATGACGATGGTTCAGCGTACCTCTATTGGGGTAATACAGTGATGAAGTACGCTAAGCTCAAGGACAACATGATTGAGTTGGACGGGCCGATACACACGATTGACCTGCCAGCGTTTACCGAAGGGCCCTGGGTTTTCAAAAAGGATGACAACTACTATCTCACGTACTCAGCGGAGTTCCCGGAAGTGATCGATTATGCCATGGCTAAAAGCCCCGAAGGCCCCTGGACGTACAAAGGACGGCTTAATGATCTGGTGCCTAATTCACCCACGAATCACCAGGGAATTTTGGAATACAAAGGTGACTGGTACTTCGTGTATCACAACGGTAACCTGCCGACCGGCGGCGAGTTTAGACGGTCGGTGTGCATCGATTATTTGTACTTCAATGAAGACGGCACGCTACAAAAAGTGGCACAGACGGGTACCGGAGTATCGAAAATAGAGAAGTAGCAGATGTGCAGCAGGGATTGTAGAAACGCTATTTTTCTCAAGCTCTGGTGCGATGCTATGTAATGAAATTAAAGACAGTAATTTAGTTTTAAGTTGGTTAGACGAGTCTGACGAAAAAGAAGGGTTCATCATCCAGTACAGTGATGACTCTTCTTTCGGCTCGTACCACAAGCATGCTAATCAATCAGAAGATTCATCTTCTCTGGCACCTCTTTCCTCACTAATTATCAAAATCAAAACCTTAGCAATGAAACCACTATCATTAGCCTTGATGAGCGTTATCCTCATTGGATCATGCGGTCAGTTCAGCTCAACTGAAAATTATAACCTCGACAACTTCGAACCGGTAGGCCTGGAAAAAGTCCGAATGCTTGATGGGCCATTTAAGATGGCTATGCAGGCCGATCAGAAATGGTTGCTCGATCTGGAGCCGGATAGATTATTGTACCGCTACCTGCTCTTTGCCGGGCTGGAACCCAAAGGTGAAATCTACGGAGGATGGGAAAGCCGAGGCATATCAGGACATTCGCTGGGGCACTACATGAGCGCCTGTGCGATGATGTATGCCGTCACAGGAGAAACAGTGTATCAGGAAAGGGTAGACTATATTGTTGAAGAACTGGATAGATGTCAACAGGCCCGAAAGACAGGCTACATCGGTGCCATTCCTGATGAGGATAGGGTCTGGGACGAGATAGCCTCCGGAGACATCCGGTCGCAGGGCTTTGACCTTAATGGATTGTGGGTGCCCTGGTATACACAGCACAAACTGCTGGCCGGGCTGATCGACAGCTATCAATTCTCAGGAAATGACCAAGCTCTAAAGATTGCCATTAAATTTTCTGACTGGATTGATGACAAATTTAAGAATCTGACTGAGGAGCAATTTCAGCGAATGCTGGCCTGTGAGTTTGGAGGGATGAACGATGCCCTTGCGCAGTTGTATGACATCACAAAAGACGAAAGGTATTTGGCTTTGGCCAATCGCTTTTATCATAAGTCGGTCATGGATCCCTTGGCCGAGCAAAAAGATCAGCTAGCCGGATTGCACGCCAATACCCAGGTGCCTAAGATTATTGGTTCTGCTAAGATTTACGAACTCACCGGTTCGCAAAAGGACAGCACAGTGGCTGCTTATTTCCTGCATAAAGTCCTTGCAGATCATACTTACTCCAATGGGGGCAACAGCGAACACGAGCACTTTGGCGCGCCTGGTCTGTTGGCGCACAGGCTGTCGGAGAGTAGCTCTGAAAGCTGTAATACCTACAACATGCTCAAGCTAGCGCAGCACGCCCAGAGCTGGTCGTTGAAAGGGCGATGGGGGGATTATATTGAAAAAGCTACTTTCAATCACATCCTTGCTTCACAAAACCCTGAAACCGGAATGGTCTGCTATTTTATTCCCTTGCAGGCCGGTGGGAAAAAGAAGTTTAGCGATCCTTTTGAGTCCTTCTGGTGCTGTGTGGGATCAGGTTGGGAAAATCACGCCAAGTATGGCTCCTATATTTACTACCAGAAAGGCACCGATGCGCTAGTGGTAGATCAATACCTTGCGTCGCGTTTGAGCTTGGAACATCTTGAATTGACCATGGAAACGGAGTTTCCAAAATCAAATGAGGTGGAGATAACCATTGATTCTGTAAAGTTCGGTTTTAAAACCCTCATACTTAGAAAGCCCGGTTGGTCAGATGGATTTGGCCTAACCGTAAATGACCAAAATGTTGATGCGAATTTTCAGGACGGCTACGTGGTGATCAATAGAGAATGGAAGAATGGAGACAAGGTAGTTGTGACCTGGAATATGAAGCTAAGGACAGAATCCACACCCGACGATCCTAACAAGCTCTCTATCCTGTACGGTCCGACACTGATGGCTGGAGTTATGGATGAAAATATTGACCCCCTTGACCTTCCGGTATTTTATAAAAACCCTAAGCAACTGAATGAGTGGTTTGAGGTCGAGCCTCAATCCCTTGGTGGGAAAACAAACAACAGTGGTTACCCTTCCGATGTGGCTTTCAAGCCATTCTACGAGGTGAAGGATGAAAAGTACCTGGTTTATTTGGATATGATTCCTGAGGAGAACCTGGAGGAGCACACCACTAGGATAGAAGAGGAACGAAGAGCTATTTTGGCTTTGGAAAACCGCACGACTGACCTACTTAGGATAGGTGAGATGCAGCCGGAGCGGGATCATGAGCTGAAAGGCGAAAACACAACCTCAGGAGAAGCATTCAATAGAAAATGGAGGCACGCGGAGGACGGATGGTTTGAGTTTTCGATGAAAATAGATCCTGACAATCCCAACACTCTTATGGTGACTTATTGGGGAGGAGATGCCGGCAATCGTGAATTTGATATTCTCGTGAATAATAAGAAAATTGCCACACAGAAACTGGAACGGAACAAGCCTGACCAATTCTACGAAGAGGAATATCCGATTGACATCAAGCTGACCCAAGGTAAAAACAAAGTCAGGGTTAGGTTTCAATCACTACCGGGCAAGATCGCCGGTGGAGTCTACGGATGCCGAATGCTAAAGACTGAACCATAAGAATTATGAAACTAAACTTCTACCTGCTTTTGTCCCTATTGGGGGCTGCCGTACTTGTGTCATGTGCTCCTGACAAAAATACCTTTGAATTGGAGAGCCCTGAAGGTGAACTCACGGTGGCTTTTAGAATTAAGGAATCTATCCCTCAATACACGGTGACCCGAGCGGCCGATACCGTGATTCGTTGGTCCAACCTCGGATACATCACTGAGAAGCTCAATTTTCATAAAAATGTGACCATTGAGAAAATCACCAAACCCAGCTGGATTGTGGAATCCTATAGCCTGGTTCATGGCAAGCAGTTGGATCATTCGTACAAAGCCCTGGAACAAGTCGTACATCTTAAGAATGAGGATGGTATTGGGTTCCAAATCATCTTTCGTGTGTCGGATGATGGTGTGGCCTATCGATACAGCGTAGGTGCCACGAGCGAAGTGGGGCAAATCATCGAAGAAAAGTCGTTCTACAATTTCCCAAATGGAACCAAATCATGGCTACAGCCGATGGCCAAGGCTAAGACAGGGTGGAGCAGAACCAACCCATCGTACGAGGAAAACTATGAATATGAAATAGCCCCGGACACCCCGTCGGTGCTAGGGTCAGGATGGTGCTATCCGGCACTCTTTCAGACCGGGGACACCTGGACGCTCATCTCTGAGACCGGTCTGCGTGAGAGTTACTGTGGCACTCGCCTGGAAGGTATACCGGGAACCGGTGGTTTGCAGATTACGTTTCCTCAGGAAGCTGAGGTAATGTCCGGAGGAGGCCTTTTGCCAAAATTTGAGGAGGCGGGCTATTCACCCTGGAGAATTATGGCGATTGGTTCACAGAACACTGTAGTGGAATCAACCCTGGGGACAGATTTGGCTGATCCGGCCATTGACATGAATACAGAGTTCATCAAACCCGGCAAGGCAAGCTGGAGCTGGGTGATGCTTAAGGACGATTCGATAATATATCCGGTACAGAAACGATTCATCCAGTATGCAAGTGATATGAATTGGCAGTATTGCCTGATCGATGTGAACTGGGATCAAAACATTGGCTTTGATGGCATCAAGCAACTGGTTGAATTTGGTAATTCCGTAAACGTTGGCTTGATTTTGTGGTACAATTCATCAGGTGACTGGAACGATACACCTTATACCCCCAAGAGCAAATTGATCACCAAAGAGCAACGTCAAAAGGAATTTGCAATGCTCAAAGAAATGGGCATCTCGGGCTTAAAGATCGACTTCTTTGGTGGAGATGGTCAGTCTGTGATCCAGTACTATCATGATATCCTCAAGGATGCTGCCGAGAATGAATTAATGATCAATTTTCATGGAGCGACTTTGCCAAGAGGATGGCATCGTACTTACCCCAACCTGATGACCATGGAGTCGATCAAAGGAGAGGAATTTGTGACGTTTGATCAAAGGAATACAGATGCGCAGCCACAGCATTGTGCGGTGATCCCTTTTACACGGAATGTCTACGACCCGATGGATTACACTCCGATGGTCTTTGGTGAGATTTTTAATATCGAACGAAAAACCACCAATGGTTTTGAAATCGCCCTTCCCGTGCTTTTCTATTCGGGAATCCAGCACATGGCTGAATCAGACCGTGGGATGGCGAATGTTCCGGAATACGTAAAGGAGTATTTGAGGAAGCTGCCAGACACCTGGGAGGAAACCCGCTTGGTGGAGGGATATCCGGGCAAGCATGCGGTTTTGGCCAGAAGAAGCGGAAACTCATGGTATGTATCGGGAATCAACGGAGAAGATCAGTCGAAGGAAGTAGTTCTTGATTTGTCTTTCTTGGGTGAAGCCAAAGGCAATTTGATCACTGAAGGTACCGGAAATCGCGACTTTAGTCAACGCGAGGTGACCCTTGGAAGTGATGGGACTCTGCCACTCACCTTGCAACCCAATGGTGGGTTTGCGATAGTTTTTTAGAGGCTTATTTTAGCTTTAGGTAGTGAAAGGTAGAGGTCTCGTCTTTCGACAGGCCTGTTAGCTTTCGCTCCTTACTGGCCTGGTTCCATTTTTCCCGAAAGGTTCCTTCGATCCAGTCAGACTGTATCGCAGGGTGGATGTAAGAGGACTTGCACACGGCCGGGGTATTTCCTAAGTCGGAGGACACGGTCTTGACTACTTCGTTGAGTACTTTTTTTCGAGCCGTGGTTTTTTCCGGGTCCAGCTGATTGGCCAACCGGGAAGCTGCCTTTTGAGTGGCTGCCCAGGTACGAAAGTCTTTAGCCGTCACCTTTTCGCCCGTTCCGGTGATTGCGTCCAGGTATTCGTTGATATGGTGCGATTTGATGTCATGATCCAATCCATTGGCATCCTCATAGCGAAAGAGATCCTGGGTCTTGTGTCTGCCACCCACAGCCCCGGATGCGTCGATGAGCAGGGCCAGGTCGTCTTCCCAGATGCGACGTTTCCAGTGTTTACCCGATTTACCGGTAAACTCCAGTATGGCATCCAGCTCTCCCTCAGCTTCTTTGGATCGGTCGATTTTCATGTGTCCTTCCCTGATGGTCGTCAAGCCATAGGATTGGTTTTTTCGAGCGTATTCGTCATTGCCCACACGGAAGTGGTACAAATCAATTAGCTTGATTACCACGGCTACTACCCGATCACGGGGCATGCCGTCAAGTTTCATGTCGGCATCTACTTTTTTTCGGATTTTTGGCAGCGTGAGGGCAAATCCAATCATCCCTTCAAACTTCGCCTCTGAGCGGGCCTTAGTCCAGTTTTCATGGTAGCGGTATTGCAGACGGCCTTTGGAGTCCAGGCCGGTGGCTTGTAGGTTGGCCTCCGGGTCAGTGCAGATCCAAACAGATTCCCATGCGGGGGGTAGGGCGAGTTTGTTGCATCGTTCGATGGTCTTTTTGTTGGCGATCGGCTTGCCCTTGGGGTCAAAATAGTCCCAGATCAGAATTTCTTTTTCGCCGTTATGTTCGAATCTCTTCTTTCGGGTGATACCATTTTCAAAACTCATATTTCGGGACAGATGGTGGACTTTAGTCAATTTAAAAAAATCAGAACACAAACAGTCGATTTACAGCCCCGCATTGAATAATCAAGGTGAGGATTCTTACGCTCATGACACAAAAGATGAGGGAGATCGCCTGCTCGACTGATTAAGAGCTTAGTTTTGGTGATCTCAGGGTTTTTTTCGCATATTGCGAATGATTCAATTGTGCAGATTCCTAACCAAGTATTACATGCTCAAAACCTTATTATTTTATTGCGCCACTGTTTTCGCTCAGGACAGCGGGCAGTTTGTGTCCCCTCGTGAAAAGTTTGACCAGGCCAGCCAGCTAGAGTCTGAGGACGACTACCCGGCAGCGATTGATCTGTACCTATCCATCTCTGAAAACGACACGAGCTATATCGAAGCACAGTACCTCCTGATGTCAGCTTACAATGCTCAGGAGGAGTACCAAAAGTCCATAGACATTGGCAAGCGGCTAAAGGATACCCCCAGTGATTTCAATAGAGGCATTTTTATCACGCTGGGCAATGCCTATCTGAACACCGACCGACGGGATAGCGCCATTATCACTTATGAGGAAGGCCTGGAGCATTTTCCTTATCAGCATACACTTATATACAATATCGGGTATGCCTACTATACCATGGGCGAATATGAAAAAGCCATTCCGTATTTTCAACGTTCGGCCAAAATCAACCCTTTCTATTCTAGTAACCACGTTTTGCTGGGTTACCTGTCGATGCTCCAGGGCCATGTGACCAAGGCATATCTGAGCTATTTGACGTATATGGCCATTGAGCCCTCGGACAATAATATCCTGGTTTTTCTGGAAAACCTTTCTGGTCAGAACGTGCGAAAATTCGGCAGTATTGAGCCTTTTGATTCCAATGAAACCTTTCAGAAATACGACGATCTGATCCTGTCCGGTGCCGCACTCGACGGGAGATTTGAACGAAAGGTGGACTTCAATGCCAGCATCGTAAAACAGCAGGAACTCCTTTTTTCCAGAATAAAGTATGAGGAGAATACCGATGATTTCTGGATGGATTTTTACGTGCCATTTTATCAGGAGCTGCAGGAGTCTGGGTTGACAACAGCCTTTGTCTATTACATGCTGCAGTCCTCTAACAATGACCCTGTGCTGGACTGGATCAAGAAGCATGATGACGATAAATCAGCCTGGGTAAAGCTGGCCAATAAGAGAATAAGCTCCAACCGACTAAGGGATACCACAACTGTCCTGGGAGTGAAGGACACTTACAGTTTTTGGTACTATGGCACCAATGAAATCCACAGCATTGGAAATCAGCGTGAGGATGAGACCCCGTACGGCCCCTGGATCTTTTTCCACAAAAGTGGACGGACAAGTGCCGAGGGAAGGTATACGGACGAGGGCGTCAAGACAGGTGAATGGAATTATTTCCATGAAAATGGCCGACTCCAGCGTAGGGAAATGTACAACGACGAGGGCCACATCGTGGAGCCGCGGTGTACTACTATGAGAGCGGGCCAAAATCAATCGTTGCGCACTATGAAGGAGAGCAATTGACCGGCAATGTGGAATACTACTACGAATGTGGTCAACTCAAGGAGGCTATGCCTTATGAAAATGGAGTGTCGAATGGCGATGGTGTGTACTACTATAAGTCGGGTGCGGTAATGACGAAGTACACCCTCAAGGACGATGAGTTGCATGGCGACTACAATAGATATCATGAAAATGGCCAGCTCAAGGATCATTATGAATACGATATGGGTGATCTTGTGGGCATCTACGAATCCTACTATATCAATGGGCAACTATATGAAAAAGGGGAGTATAAAGATGATATGGCTGTCGGTGATTGGGCCGGTTTTCATATGAATGGAGCGCCAAAGTTTACCGGCACGTTTGTTGAAGACGAGCGGGTGGGCAAGTGGAAGTTTTACCATACCAATGGTACCTTGGAACAGGTATCTCCATACAACGAAGCCCACGAAATGCACGGTGTACTGACCAACTATTCTTACGATGGGTTACTGCTCTCAGAAAAGACATATGATGCCAACAAGCTCGTGGAAGTAAAGTACTATGACGAAGAAGGTAACCTACTGTACGAAGCACAAAATGCAGAAGGGAATATGGACATGAAGGACTACTATGCCACAGGGCAGGTGGAGTTTGAAGGGATACTCAAAGAAGGGAAGCTCAACGGTCCATTCAAGCGGTACCATGAAAACGGCCTACTCAAAGAAGAAGGCACGATGGTCGATGAATATTATGATGGGTTGATAAAATCCTATCATTATTCTGGAATGCTGAAGACGGAGATGTACTTTGACGAGGGTACTTACGATGGGTTGTACCGATCCTATTATCAAAACGGCCAAATGGAGCAGGAGGGCTATTATGCCGGCGGCAACCTTGAGCAAGGCTGGAAAATTTACTACCCCGATGGCACACTTAGTAAGGAAAACTTTTACCTGGAAGGAGAGCTCCAAGGGTGGGAGCTACAGTACGCACCGGACGGCAGGCTGTACAAAAAAGTGAAATATGACCAGGGTATGGCGACAGAGTTGGTGCAGTACGATACGACGGGCCTTGCCCACAATCATCAAATAATAGATCAGGGAAGCGGGTTTAGTGTGCTGCGATCTGTGTCTGGTGACACCATACGTGTGGTGGACGTTCAGTGCGGGGAACTACTTTCTGATATCAAGAATTTCTATCCTGGAGGACAATTGATGTCTGTTTCTCCGGTTAAGGATTTTATGGAGCATGGCTTATACCAGGATTTTGAAGCAGATGGATTTGTGAGTAGATCCGGCGAGATGGCCTTTGGGATGAGGCATGGCCCCTGGACCCGTTATCATAGCAATGGTAAGAAACGATCTGTCTACAGCTATGAATATGACAACACCACGGGGGAGGCCACTGTGTACCACTACAATGGAAAAGTCGAAACGGTGTGCCAATATGCCGATGACGAACGACATGGGCCGTTCAAATACTATGACCAAAATGGAAACCTACAACTAACCAAAATCTATGACAAAGACTATGGTTTCAAGGAGTACATTGATGTAAAGTCAAAGGATACCATAGCCTTCGTGCGGCAGGGTGAATTTGAGTTGAGGTCATATTTTGACAATGGTCAGCTGGCTGTAAGTCAGAAGTACCTGAATGGAAAATACCACGGCCCAATGAATTTTTACAATATTGACGGGACGCTCATCGAGAGTATCGAATATCAGAACGGTGAAAACAACGGCTACTGGCGACAGTTCTTTAGCAATGGCAAGCTGATGAAGGAATTTAACTATTTGGATGACAAACTTCATGGACTGGTGCGGGAGTATTATGAGACGGGGCAGTTGAAGTCAGAAGCAAGCTATAGATACGGCAGGATCAATGGCTGGGAGACACTCTACCACCCCAATGGAAAAGTGAAGACTAAGGTGTTTTATTGGAATGGGCATGCGTATTAAAACCTATTTGATTACGGGATGGATGTGCTTTTTGGCGCTGGGCCTCCTGGCGGGGGAGAAGCCCGATGAGGAGTTGCTGCGGTTTAAGGAGCTCTACCCCAACCAACCCGCCATATATCTGAAAGATGAATCAGTTCTTACCTATTCGTTTTCCGGGGATTCGGTCATTGCTACTATAAAAAACTACAAGGAAATCCTGCACCTCGGAGAAAACACAGCTGCGGTGGCGGATGATAAGATCTATTACTCCCCATCATCTACCCTGGTGAGGGATGTCAAAGCCTATACCCTGCAACCGGGAAAGAAAAAATATGCACGTTTAGAGGTTACAGAGTTTGAGGAATCGTATGATGAAGACTCGGACGTATTCTTTGATGATGTCAAGACTATTACGTTTCGTTATCCGGGTGTGCAGCCCGGGGCCAAAACTGTGCTGGAATACACCAGGGATTTTAAGTTTCCCATGCTTATCAATCCGTTTTACCTGGATACACATATGCCCGTGCATGAGACTGCCCTGACGGTGAAATATCAGGACGGAATCGTTCCCAATGTTCAGTATTACAACAAAGCAGAAGAAATGGTTGACCGATCTGAAGGTAAGGACGACCTGGGATTCAACTTTATCAAGTTTAAAGCAGAAAGCGTTTCTCCCATTGAGTTTGACCGAAATTGTCCCTCTTTTACTACCATGGCATCATCGGTCTACTGTCCTATCAAATACTATGAAATCAATGGGAAAGAAACGGAGGTGATTTCTACCATAGACAACCTTCACGCCTGGTATCGTACGTTGGTGCAGGGTATTCTGGGATCAGATGAGCAATTGAAGAATCTTGTGGATGAGATCGTATCACCGGACGATACCGACATGGAAAAGGTCAAAAAAATCTTCTATTGGGTGCAGGCCAACGTCCGATATGTAGCCTTCGAGGATGGCATGAGGGGTTTTATTCCTCACCCTGCGGAGTACGTGATGGACAAGAGGTACGGCGACTGCAAGGACATGTCAAGCCTGCTCGTTGGAATGCTACGAGAAGCTGGGGTTAAGGCGAACTACACCTGGATCGGATCGAGAGATTTGCCCTACAAATACTCTCAGACACCCTCGCCGATTACAGACAATCATATGATAGCGACCTATGAGCAGGAAGACAAGATTTACTACCTGGATGCTACGGGTCAGTACATTCCTCTTGGATACCCGACCAGTATGATCCAGGGGAAGGAAAGCCTGGTTTCATATGGTGAGGAGGATTTCGAAATTCATACGGTACCTGTGATCCCCAAGGAACGAAATGTGATGAGCGATACCATGACGGTGACCATAGCCGATGGACTCCTGACTGGACAAGGGAGATTGCGGTTGACCGGGTTTGCCAAGGTTTTCAATGCCTATAGACTGGTCAAAGCCAACCAGGCTGATGTGAAAAAATATCTTGAAAGGCTCATCGGTAAGGGGAGTAACAAATTTGAGCTGACCTCATTCGAAGTGTCAAACCTTGAGGATCTTGAAAATCCGACAATTGTCGATTACACATTTTCCATTCCCGATTATTACAAGAGCATAGGAGAGAAGATTTACATCAATCTGGTGCTGGACAAAACCATGACCGATGTGTTGTACAAAGACAGAAAGTCTCCGCACGAAATTGACTACAAGTATATCAACAACAGTGTGGTGAAGTTTCAGATTCCTGAAGGCTATTCCATTTCGGGTCTACCCAATGATGAATCGGGGCAAAAGGAGTTTTTTGGATACGGTATCAGGTATGAGCCAGGTGAAACAGAGGTTGTCGTGTCTCGACAGTTTTATCTTGATTACCTCATCTTAGAAACGAGTCAGTTTAGCGACTGGAATGCCATCATAAAAGAATTTGCCGGAGCCTCCAGAAATGCCCTGGTATTAGAAAAAAAGAAATAATATGAATATTAAGCCTATCCTTTTATCCCTTGCCGTTTTTCTTCTTAGCAGCGTCACTGCCCTGGTAAGCGCACAGGAATTTACGCCTTATACCTGGTCAGAGAGTCCCGGGCTCACTGAGCTGAGCGAAGAGGAATCAGGATACCCATTGTACCTCATCCAAAAGACTGAGGACTACCAATATGTCTATTTGGAGGAATCAGAGGATCTGGTATGCTATGAGACCTTTCATCAGATCATAAGGGCTAACAATGATGACGCGCTCAATAAGAGCAACAAGATTTATATCCCGCTAAAGAATGCGATCCAATTGGTTGACCTTAAGGCTCGTTCAATCTCGCCCGATGGAAAGGTGACCAATTTTGACCAGGAAAACCTAAAGGAACTGGAAGATGAGGAGTCGGGCTACAAAATCCTGGCCATAGAGGGCGCTGAGACTGGTGGAGAGATAGAATACTATTACACCTTGCTGGTGTATAATTCGAGTTTTAAGCGACGGACGATCCAAAGTGAATATCCGATCAAAAACTATGGATTTAAACTCAGGTCGCCCGAAAATTTGGAGTATGACTTTAAGGTCTACAATCGAAAAGAGCAGGTACAGCAAACAGATACGACGGATCAGTACAACGAATATGCCCTTGATATAACGGACGTATCCGGGCTCAATGAGGAGGATTTTGCTGCCTATGGCAATAGCAAAATACGACTGGACTATAAGCTGGCCTACAATACCAAGTCGAGTAACAAAAGGTTGAATACCTGGTACGACGCAGGGGCCCGGGTCTATGAGCAAATTTGCAGCCTGACCAAATCAGAGAAAAGTGCTGTGACTAAGTTTCTCAAGAAAATGGAGAAGTCGGACGACCCGCTCGACAACTTCAGGCGGGCCGAGCATCTGATCAAATCCACTTTTTATTTTGAGGAGTACGTAAGTGATGAAGCCGAGCAGGTAGATGCCATTCTTAAAAACAAATACTCAAGCACAAGAGGATATACACGGCTATATGCGGAGATACTCTCACAGCTTGGGCTGGAATATGAGCTGGTGATGACCTGTGATCGCATGAATGCAAAATTTGATTGGGACTTTGATACGTGGAATTACCTGGTGGAATACCTGCTCTATATCCCAAAGACCGGCCAGTTTATGTCACCGGGCGGTATGACTTTTCGATTGGGGACGATCGCTCCGGAGTACATCGGTACAGAGGCACTCTTTATTCGGCTGGAGCCAGTACAGGATTACATTTACCCTGTGGCGCACCGAGGTGAGATTGGAGAGCCTTCATATGAAAGCAATTTTGACAACATGTACCTTACGGTAAATTTTGATGAAAACCTGGAGTCGAACCAGGTACACCTCAAAAGGGACTTTAAGGGCTACAGCGCATCCTACTACAAGGCAGCCTGGAATTTCCTCGAAGAAGACAAAAAGAAGGAAATGATCCAGCAGGCGATCCAGTACCTGGCTACTGATGCCCAGATCGAAAAGGTAGAAGTAAAAGACCCCAAAAGTGACTATGCCCAATGGGACATGCCTTTTACCGTGGAGGGGACATTTTCCACTTCCAGTTATATCGAAAATGCCGGGAATACCATCCTATTTAAAGTAGGTGAACTCATAGGACCTCAATCTGAGCTGTACCAGGAAAAGGATCGCGAGACCGAGGTGGTCAACGATTTTAATCGAGGGTATTTGCGCAAGCTGTCTATCACCATTCCGGAGGGCTACACCGTGGAAAACCCTGAGGACATCATTATCGAGGAGGTGGTGAATAACGGTGATAAGCCAATCTATCTTTTTGTCTCTAAATACAACCTTGAGGGACAACAGCTTGAGATAGAGATTGAAGAGTACTACGACCAGCTCTACTACCCCAGGGAGCAATTCGAACCCTTCCGCAAGGTGATCAATGCCGCCGCTGACTGGAACAAGATTGTGTTGGTATTGTCCAGGTAAAAATGTCACTTTTCTTCTGACATAGTTTCATTTCAATCTAGCAAATTATGTCAAAATGACTTTCTAACGTACTATGAACCAGTCTGGTATATGATTTGAAAAATGTCTGTTGTATGAATTTTAAGTTTCAAAAAAACAGACAAAGCCATGACATTAGTAAGTACAAGACCCAATGCTTTCCCGTCATTCAGTTCCCTGTTTGACGATTTCTTCAATTCAGAAATTGGAGATTGGAAGCGAAGCAATTATTCTGCAAGCAACACCACGCTGCCCAAAGTCAACATCAGAGAAGACGATAATGGTTATGTGGTGGAGATGGCCGCACCAGGTATGAAAAAAGACGACTTCCACCTTCAGTTAGATCAGAATGTTTTAACGATTTCTTCGAATAAAGTGGAGGAAGGTAATCCGACTGATTCTAATTATACAAGGCGTGAGTTTTCATACCAGTCATTCCAAAGATCGTTTAGCTTACCCGATAGCGTTGATGGCGAAAAGGTAAGTGCCATCTATGAGAATGGAATTTTAAAGGTGGCGATCCCTAAAAGAGAAGAGGCAAAGCCCAAACCGCCCAAATTGATTAAGGTATCGTAGTAAAGTTGGGGGAGACCCCAACCCTTTTTGTAAGTATTTGGTTTAATTCTAAAATGAAGGACATCATGGACTTATTCAAATGGACTAAAAACCTCAAGCCGAAGTTTCCCAACGTGGTAGAAGAGTTTTTCGGCAAAATCATGGATCAGGGATTGAGAGTAACCGAAGCAATAGCCAATATACCCGCTGTGAATATTAGTGACAGAAATAAGGCTTTTGAGGTTTCTGTAGCTGTTCCCGGATTGGAAAGGGAAGACATCAATGTGGAGATTCGTAACAATTGCCTGGTGGTATCCTCTGAGAAACAATACGAAAATGAGGAGTCTGATGTACGCTGGATGAGACGAGAATATGGTTACGCGTCCTTTCAGAGGATCTTCATGCTTCCGCCTAATGCGAATGCTGATCGGGTAAAAGCCCATATGAAGAATGGCATACTGACCATAGAAGTTGGGAAGGTCAAAAACGAAGAGCCATTTACCCGTATGATTTCAGTGCAGTAGTCGGCGGGTTATCAAATGTTAAAAAAAGTTAAACCTTATTGGAGCTGGAAACAGTCTTAAAAATACCTACGTATTTTAGTTCCAAAACAGATCAAAAAGTGATCCTTGATGTTTGTTGAAAAATGATTTTGATGGCCTCGTTGAGTCGGGGTTGCAGTTTAATAAGTGGTTTTTTGAATTGTTTAACTATTAAAATTTTGAGATATGAACATTGTAAAAAGAAGTAATTACACACCTACATCTTTTTTTGATGATTTTCTGACCAAAGACCTTTTTGACTGGTCAGGATGGACTACACAGAGTGCGACCGTACCGCGTACCAATATCGTGGAAACCAATGATGATTTCAAAGTGGAAATGGCTGCACCAGGTCTGAGAAAAGAGGATTTTCAGATTGAGTTGGACAATGATATGCTTGTGATTCAATCGGAATTACCTAATCAGGGCGATGAGCAGTCTGACCATAATTATACCAGACAAGAGTTCAGTTATCAGTCATTCAGGAGGTCGTTCTATCTGCCTAATACAGTAGAATCCGAAAAGATAGAAGCGTCCTACCGGGATGGAATATTAAGTTTGGTTATTCCTAAAAAGGAAGAAGCTAGGAAGAAGCCTGTCAAAACTATTGCTATTTCTTAGCTCGTTCTCTAAGCAACCACAGGGCCGTACAGGCCCTGTGGATTCATGTTATTATCAAATTTTTAGTCATGAAAAGGTTGTTTAAGCCGGGAGATAGAGTACGTCAAAAAAGCGGCGGTCCTATTATGGAAATAATTAAGTATGTAGAAGAGTCGAATGTTTTGCTTGGAAAAAACGTAAGTAGCAACAAGGTGCTTTGCGTTTGGTATGAGCCTGTTTATGGAAGGAAAACTTCAGTATTTCATCAACGTGGATTGTCCAAAGCTAATGCACCCATACGGACGTTGGCGACAAGCACAGCTCGTCTGCATCATGGGTAACTTTCTATTAATCAGAAACACTGCTATATGAAAACATCTTTATTGGAATACTATAAGACTATTTTAAGGAAAGTGAGCTTTGATCATTACCTACTGAACAAAGAATATCGCAAAGCAATGAGGTCATTGAACACTGAGGAAAGAGAGGAGCTTTTTGACTGGTTCGTTAGGAATCAGTTTGTTGGTAATATACAGTTAAATAATCAGTATTCTTTTTTGGTTAAAGATCCTGAATTACAGGAATCATCAGCAGCTTGATTCCTTTGGTTTGGATTTTAAGGTTAGAGCCGGTCGCAAGACCGGCTTTTTTGTAGCTTGGCGGATCATCTTTATTTACCTTTGCCCCATGGCGGTAGACAAAAAAACTGTTGAGAAGTTGGCGCACCTGGCCCGACTGGAGCTCACCGATGAACAAATCGAAAAATATGGCAAAGACCTGGGCGATATTCTTGACTGGGTAGAAAAACTCGAAGAAGTCGACACCAATGACGTAGCTCCATTGGGCAATGTCAACGAAGAAAAAGTACCCCTCCGAGAGGATAAAGCCGATAATTATTTCAAAGGCGAGGAAGCCCTGAAAAATGCGCCGGAAAAAGATGGTGACTACTTCATCGTTCCTAAGGTGCTTAGCTAATACCCATCCATGAACAAGCTGGATTTTTGGAGTGATTGGGAGGCTTCTTATCGCCTCCTGTTCCAGGTGTTGGGAGTTTTTCTCATCTTGATGATTGCCAGCATGCTAGTCGTTCAGCTAGGTGATTTTTCCTACTTCTACGATTGGGATATCACGGCCTACCTGCAGGAGGTACATTATCCTGTTTTTTCTCAGCATTCCGAATTCATGGAAAGCACCGTGAGTACGGAGATTTCCCTGCTACTCCAAAAGGTGTCCGGTGGCTATCAACTGCTGAGTCCCTGGATGATGTATCTCTTTACTGGCATTTTATACCTCATGATAGCCGGATTGTTGGCCGTGGTGAGCAATTTGAGTCGGTTTTGGTTTGTCGTATGCATGGGCCTTTGGGTGCTGCTGGTAGCAGGTGCGGGGATAGACAAGCTTGGGTTTCTAGGGCTGCAGGACGAATGGGCAGTGGGAATTGTTGCTGCGATTTTTATTCTTCCGACCTATTACTTTCAATCCTATCGTGAGGACTTTTCACTTTTCAGGAGATGGGGTGTAATTGTCGGCCTAATGATCTTTGTGGCGATACTGCTACACTTCACCTCTGTCAAGTCGCACCCATTGCTATACCTGGCCAATTATTCCTATTGGCCGTCGCTGGTATTGACGATTATTTTCATACTCTATGTTGGCCATGAGATAGTCTATGCGATTTTGATACTCACCACTCAGGGGAGTGGCGACAAAAACAACATCCGTCACTTCATGATATTGACGGCAGTCTATCTGCTCAATGTGACGCTCGTGTACCTGAAAAGCATTGGCTATCTGGACTGGGAGTTTTACTATGTCAATGCTTTCTTGTTGGTATCGATATCGGCAGTTTTAGGATTTTGGGGACTCAAGGGCCGTGAGATTCTCTATGGCGGGAGCCTTCCGTTTTACCCTTATGCAGCATTCTTCTACCTGTTTTTGGCGGTTATTGGTTTTTCGACCCTATTACTTTTTTCATTGAGCGGAAATGACTCGGGAATTGAGGTCATCCGAAAGGCGGTAGTTTATGGTCACCTGGCGTTTGGCGGCATGTTTTTTCTTTATGTTCTGATCAATTTTATAACGCTACTGGTCAAAGGCCTGCCCGTGTACAAGGTGGTGTTTAAAGAAGACAATTTTCCTTACGCCAGCTCTCGATTGGCCGGTGCGGTGATAGTGGCTGCGTTCTTTTTTGTGTCAGACAATGCTCCGCTGTATCAGGCAGTGACCGGCTACTTCAATGGAATGGGCGATATGCACCTGATGATGGGGGATCATGTCCGTGGCCAAAAGTATTACAAGATCGGGTCAACCTACGGCAATATCCTCAATCAATCCAACGGAGACCATAAGTCCAACTATATGCTCGGCGCCATGGAACCGGATCATGAAAAGGCCATTCCGTACATGAAGAATGCCGTATCAAGGCGACCCACCGAGTATGCCTATGCCGGCCTTGGTAGTGCCTATGAGCAGGACAACCGCTTTTTCGATGCGCTATTTACTTATCAGGAAGGTCTGAGTCAGTTTCCCAATAGTTGGGCGCTGCAAAACAATCTGGCCTTGCTCTACAACCGTACCAGCGTCATCGATTCGGTCATGTATTACCTCAATAGCGAGGGTATCGGCACCTGGTATGATCAGATGATTGCTTCGAATCTCGTGGCAATTTCAACGATAAGAAACTTGCCACTAGAGGGTCAGGTCGACATTAACGAACTGAAAGAAGGCGATAGGTTGGGTTTGAAAACAAACCTGATGGGCTATCAAATAGCCCAGGGACAGGTTGAGAGTCCCGCGTCGGTGTTGTCCCTGGAATCTCCCGGACTTCATCTCTACACCTATAGCTATTTTAAGAACCTTGGGCTGGCCAATATGCTTACAGGCTCTGAACAGTACCTGGCCCTTTGTGATGCCCTGATCAATGAACCTCGAAATGGAGAATACAGGAATGACCTAATCTTGATCAAGGCCTTGAATCAATATCGCGTCGGACAGGTGGCCCAGGCTTTCGAATTGCTCAATTCACTCAAAGAAGAAATCCATGAATATGATGGAAGCATAGATGCCTTGTTGGGCAAATGGAGTATGGAGCTGGGGTATCCTTATCAAGCGTCCAAGTATTTCGAATTGGCGCGCGAGGCTGGTTTCGACTGGGTTTCTGCAGATTTGGCCCAGGCTTATGCCTTGATCGGAGAAGAGTCAATGGCACAATTCATTTTGCGTAAAGAGATTTCAGAACTGGACAGCAGTCGATTGAATGTCGCTGAACCATTGGAAAAGCTAATCTCGAGATTGGAAGCCGGTACCGTCAAATGGGAAAACTCGTATTCCTACCAATCAGAGACAGCATTGCTGGAGAAACTGGATGGTTTAGAAAAGGATACCACCCAGGCCACAGCAATTCAATTTGAGCAACTGGCGCTCAACAACCCGTTTTTTGAGAATGGAGTGGTAGCAGCAGCTGGTTATTTTAACAAAGCGTTGGAGGACAAGGATCGGGCTTATGGTGTACTGGTCAATGCCATCGGCATCAACGAGTATTCAGTAACCTTAATTAAGGCATACATCGAACAATGCCTCAAAATGGGTCTTTTTGGATATGCAGAAGACACCATCTTGAGGCTTTATGATATTTTACCTTTGCCAGAGTTTCAGGCCTATGAGCTGGAATATGAGCAGATGAAATCTCAAGCACAAGCAAACCTGGATAGCTGGTAATCCATTGTTTCTTAGTTGAACTTATAGCTCACTCCTACTGTAGCCAGGCCGGTGGTCAGGTCATATGAAACAGTTGTACCCGGCACAGCACCATATGGGTTATTGTCGCTGATTGCCACGGGGTTGAGCAAGGCTCCTTCTGTTTTGCCGCTGCTCATGCCATGATGATAAGAGGCATCTATTGATATTTTATCCCCGGCCTTATAAGACAGTCCGGCCTGAATTGCGTTGGTCAACACCGCTGGTGCCAATACATTAAACATAGCTACATCACCTGATATAGGGTTGGTGCTGTTAGTATATCCGACCCTGATCGGCAGTTTTTCAATGCCTTTGTACTGCACTCCCACAGATAGGATGGAAATGTTTTGCCAGCCAAAACCTTTTACTGTACCAGTGGTCAGGTCCCATCCGGTCTCTGCAAATCCGTCAGTGTTTTCATAATCCACCAATCTATAGTCTAGTGCAATATCGAAGGTCTCCGTAGAGTAACCCAGTCCTGCTGAAATAATAGAAGGGAAATCCATGTTGAACTTGCTGTCCGGATCGTCTCCATTGTCAAATTCAAAATCCCCGAAGCTTTGTGTGGTTTTATATGATAGCCCCGCCTTGAAGCCCGTGCCCGAATCAAAAAATAGTCCAACTTGGCCTCCAAGACCTATAGCGGTCGAGCTTCCTGAGGCAGGATATCCGGCTGCTCCGGGACTGGTAGTGGGATTGGGGATGATTTCCAACGTGGCCATGTCGATGTTAGGCTGAAGTCCAACGGAAAACTTGTCATTGAGTGCATAGGCCCAGGTCACGCTGGCCTGAATCATCGAATAGAATGACTCGATGCGACCAAAGCCCCCTGCAGCCTGTGGATAGGTAATGGGGTTAGTGCTTTGACCAGGATCAAAGCCCGGTGTTCCGGGGATATTGGTTTCCTCAGGAAATATTACCCCTATACCGCTTGCGCCAAATATAGATGCCGCAAAGGTGTGCGGGCTATCTTCACTTCCCCACAACATGGCCAGTGCCGGAATAGGAACCACGCCTTTTTCATCGGCTGTCGTGCCGCTCAGAGGAAGAGGAGGATTGCCAGGGCCTAAAGCATCGGTAGCCATCGAGGACGAAAGGTCCGATGAGGCGAACAATAGCCCGAGATCCAATTTAATTTGGGTTTCATTGAAGGCTGAAATGGATGCGGGGTTCCAGTGAATCGCTCCAGATATGTCAATAGGTTGGGCTGTAGAAGCGCCGCCCATTGACATGTTTACTGCCCCGATCCCTTGAAGAAGATGACCGGTCTGGGCATTACAGATTGCAATTACAAGCAGACAAAATAAGGTTAATGATAATTTTTTCATAACGGTTGAAATATTTAGTTAGTAACAAGTATTTGTTGTGAATTGAATCATATGGTCGAATTAGACCAGTATATATTCGTCAATTTAATTGAATGCTTTCAATATAGTGATTATGAATGAAAGTAGATACCTATTACTTTACTAAAATAATATAAGGATTATTGATATGATTTCTCTCCCGCTTTGATTGCAATAGGGAGCATGTTTTCCCTGGGAGGAAAGGGGCATGAGTAGGTGTGATTATATATGCAATACGGGTTATAGGCTTTGTTAAAATCCAACGTAATTCGGTTGGCTCTCTTGAAGTCCAGATCAAGGTATCGTCCCGCCCCGTAAGTCTCGTCAGCACTCGTCTCGTCAGCAAATGCAGTAAACAAGCCCCCTTGTTTTGCCTGGGGATCCTGGAGGATGAGCAGCTTATGGCTTGCCTCTCCAAGGGCAAAGTGTGCATAGGCATATTTCCTGTATTTGATCGAAGAACCATCGCTTGTGCCCAGGGTGAGATATTGGGGTTTCTCTATCAATTCAATCCTGGCAGTCAGTTTATATGCTGGATCTGCAGGGTAGTAGTTGAGGTGAACTGTGGTATCGCCGTACATTCTAAATGGCGAATCGTAGGAGGTACTCATAAACCTGTCCTTTTCCTGGCGATCCTTTTCAATGGATGCGATGTACTCCCTGGGATCTTCGTCCTTTCCGTTGAGCGTGAATAGGGTTATTGCCACTGCAATTGCAGCTATGACCAGGAGTATTCGTTTCATAAATTACAACATTGACTTGTCGGCAAAACTATAGTAACCGGCATCAGTAAATATCAGATGATCCAGAAGCGGGATGTCCAGAAGTCTGCCAGCTTCTTTAATTTTTTTAGTCAGGTGAATATCCTGCTGGCTGGGCTCAAGGCTGCCGGATGGATGGTTGTGCGCAACGATGATATTACTCGCTAATAACTCAAGGGCTTTTTTGAAAATCAATTTTTGATCGGCAACTGTGCCGTTGACGCCCCCTGAGCTGACTAGTTCACATTTGATCACTTCATTGCGTCTGTTGAGGAAAATCACCCAAAACTCTTCATGGTCCAGATCCAGCATGTAGGGCTTCAGAAAATCATACGTCTGGGCTGCGGATCGCACGAGTATTTTTTTCTCTGGCTTGCTCTCTTTTCTGCGGCGGCCTAGTTCAAGTGCGCTGATGATAGAAATGGCCTTTGCCTCGCCTATGCCATTAAATTTCTTCAATTCATTGAGGGAAAGCTTCGCTAGTTGGTTGAGGTCATTGCCGTATCGAGCAAGTATCGCTTTGGCAAGTTCGACTGCCGAAGTTTCGCGCGTGCCCGATCCGATCAGTATGGCGATCAGTTCTGCATCTGTGAGTGCTGCCTTGCCTTTAATAATTAATTTTTCTCTAGGCCTGTCTTCATCCGCCCACTGCTTAATGGTCAGGTTTTGAACGTATTGCATAGAGTTTTTTTGGCCAATATATCGTATTTGTGAGGCAATAAAAAACCCCGCTCCGAAGTGATCGGAGCGGGGCTTCCATTTCTTAACCGAAAAATTGCTTAGAGTGAAGCAACCAGCTTAGTCAGTTTTGACTTTTGGTTAGCCGCTTTGTTTTTATGGATGATGTTGTTCTTAGCGAGCTTGTCAAGCATAGCAGTTACTTTTGGTAGCAGTGCCTCTGCTTCTTGCTTACTGCCAGCCTCTCTCAGCCTTTTTACAAACGTACGCGTGGTTTTGTGCTGATATTTATTTCTCGCTCTTTTAGCTTCGCTAGATCTGATTCTCTTTAAAGCTGATTTATGATTTGCCATTCTCTAACCTTATTAAAAATTTTCGGACTGCAAATTTAGAGTTAATACTTTCAAAACCAAATACAATAGGATAAATTTATTAGAATTCCAAGGTGTCAGATTATGAGCTTTGATATCAAAAACTTTATTAAGGAATTGCGCAAAGAATTTGAACGAATAGCCAACCCGATCATTGCGCAGCAGCAAAAGGATTATGTAAGGGGGCAGTTTGACTACTATGGGATCAAAACCCCTGAACGTCGAGAGGTACTGAAGCCTTTTTTTCAGAAAGAATACTTACCTCCGATAGAGGAGCTGGGTCAGATCATTTGTGCCCTCTGGGAGCAGCCGCAAAGGGATTTTTTGGTGTCGGGTCTCGATCTAATGTTTAAATACAAAAAGAAACTGCGATCTGAAGACTTAAACTGGCTGGAGTACGCAATTGTAACGAAATCATGGTGGGATACCGTGGATGCCGTAGCGATCCACCTGGTGGGGTCCTATTTTCTGAAATACCCTGAGGCAAGAGATAGGACCATCGAAAAATGGATGAACTCAGGTAATATGTGGCTACAGCGAACATGCATTATTTTTCAGTTGAGGTACAAAAAGGAGGTGGACACGAAATTGCTTGAGAAATTGATCTCGCAACTCCTGGGCTCAAAAGAGTTTTTCATCAATAAAGCCATCGGTTGGATGCTGCGAGACTACAGCAAAACAAACCCAAATTGGGTGGTGGATATCACCAATAAATACGAGCTTAGCGGTCTGAGCCGTCGGGAGGCACTCAGACTGATCAAATAAGCTATGAGAAGAATTATTATAGCCTTTTTCTTAATTCTACATCTGTTTTCAGTGGGTGCTCAAAGTGATAGCTTTCAGACTGACACACTGCGATACGCTTTCCCGTCGACTCTGCCCATTGATTCTGCACGATTGTATTCGGGGGTTGCAGAAGTGATCTACGAGGCGATCGATTCGGGCGCTTTTCCCGGATGTCAAATACTGCTGGCCAAGGAAGGTGACGTTTTCTATTACAACTCCTTTGGCTACCATACTTACGACAGCCTCTTGGCCGTGGAAAACGACCATCTCTATGACCTGGCATCGATCACCAAGGTCACGGCTACCACATTGGCGTTGATGAAACTCTACGAAGAGGGTAAGTTTGATCTGGATAAGACGCTGGGAGATTGTTTTCCCTTTTTAGAAAGATCCAATAAAAAGGATCTGACGATTCGTAAGGTACTGTCGCACCAGTCGCGACTCAAGAGCTGGATTCCCTATTACAAGGAATCTCAAAAGAGAAACGGTAAGTACAAAAGGAAAACCATAGCCACGGACTCTTCCGCTACCTATCCTTATCGAATTCCGGGCTCCGATTTGTTTTTGCACAAGGAATATTATGAAGACAAAATCCTGAAAATGATCCGAAAATCGAAGCTCTACAAGGAGGAAGAGTATGTGTACTCCGGCTTGTCATTTTTCTTGTTTCCCAGGCTGGTGGAGGAGTTGTCAGGTCGGCCGTTTGACGAATATCTAGAAACGAGCTTTTATGGGCCGCTCGGAGCGAGGACCGTTGGTTTTGAGCCGTTGAAGGAATATCCACTGACCCAAATTGTACCGACGGAAGTTGATAGCTTCTTTCGGATGAATAAGCTCCATGGCGTAGTACATGACGAAGGGGCAGCGGTGATGCTCGGCATTTCAGGCAATGCCGGGTTGTTTGGCAATGCCTGGGATTTGACCAAAATCTTCCAAATGCTGGTCAACGGTGGGCAATATGGTGGAGTGCGGTTTTTGTCAGAATCTACCGTCAATGAGTTTACCCGGTGCCAGTACTGTGAGGAGGACAATCGGAGGGGACTGGGTTTTGACAAACCACTGATAGAGTACGATTCGATCAAAACGAGTGTGGCGAGATTGGCGAGTCCTGCGAGTTTTGGGCATTCAGGATATACGGGCACTATGGCATGGGCCGATCCTGAAAATGGACTGATCTTCATCTTTTTATCCAATAGGGTGTATCCGACTCGTGAGAACAGGAAAATCTATCAGATGAACATCCGGCCTAGAATCCATGATTTGGTCTATGGCCTACTGGAAGAGGAGCAATAAAAAAATCCCGACTCGTTAGCCGGGATCATTAACCTATTTAAACACCTAAAGTTTGTATTTCGCTGTTGTAGTATATTTTATATTCTTTCTAAAAAATATCATATGAAGTTACTACAAAAATTGATAAATGCAAATAATTATTAGTTTATTCATATTAAATGTTTTTTCCCCTTGAGGACTGTTCAGTTGTATTTATGTGCATTACTATACAAATTTGTCGTACACATGCAGATCAAGATTAAATTACTTTTATCCATCTTATTTTGGGCAGTAGCCACTACCTCTTTTTCGCAGATCAATGTTTTCAGTGATCATCTGTCAATGGATTCTTTGATCAACTCCCCTCATGATGAAGGCGATATCGTTCTGAGTCCTGATGGGCAGTGGATGCTGTTCTCTCGAAGTGGCGACCCGACCAATTCAGGAGATACCGATATCTGGATAAGTCAAATGCAGAGCAATGGCACCTGGGGCAAGCCTACCGTAGCTACTAACGTAAACCAGAAAGGAGTCAATCAGCCGCTTGGCTTTGTAGGCAAAGACAGGGTATTGGTATTCGTCAATGGCGAGTTGAAAACGTACATGTTTGAAAATGGTCGTCTGATGGTGCCTAGGGATTTCATGGTGATGTATTTCAAATTCTTATCAAGGCATATGTCTGGGTGCGTGTCAGCAGATGGCAACATCCTCCTGTTTGGCATGGAATCCTACGGTAGCTATGGGGTGGAGGACATTTACATGAGTAAGAAAAGAGAAGACGGCACCTGGACGACTCCAAAAAACCTGAGCCAAACCATCAATACTGATTTTCAGGAGATCAGTCCTTTTTTGGCACCGGACAACAAGACCTTGATTTTTGCCTCCAATGGCCATGGAGGGGCGGGAAGCTTTGATCTGTTCATGTCTACACGACAGGACGACACGTGGCAAAATTGGTCGAAACCAGTAAGTCTTGGGAGCAGCGTAAATACATCAGGTCGAGAGTCGGCCTTTACCTTCAGACTGGGGGATGAATATGGATACCTGGTCACTACTCAAAACAGCGAAGGTTACGGGGATATCAAGCGTGTGAAGATCATGCCGAATATCGAACCTGCAGCAGCAAGCCAGGTGGCCACATTAATAGAAACGGAGACGGTTGCCAGCCAGTCTCGAAGCCCTCAGGAAAAGCTCTTTAGCGTTAAGGGAAAGGTATATGACAAGGAATCTGGCAGAACCCTAGTAGGCGCAGAAATTATCATTACCTCAACGGATAGAAAAAACACCTACAAAGTGAACTCGAACAGTGAAGGCGTGTTCTACGCTCGGATTGCTGAAAGGAAAGATTACAACATTAAGATTTCCAAATTTCGATACATATCCTACGAGCTATTTGTCATGGCCAGTGATCTCAATCGTCTAGATGGATCAGCGTTTTCGCTCGACCCAATCAAAGAGGGAAAAACAGTGAGCCTGGAGAATGTGTTGTTTGAGCAGGGGACTCCGGTACTACTGGAAGAGTCCTATCAGGAACTAGACCTCTTGGTAGAAATGATGATGCTCAATCCTGATATCAATATTTTCCTTGCCGGTCATACCGACAACCAGGGAAATTTTTCCGCCAATGTGAAGCTGAGTGAAGACCGGGTAGGGGCGGTGACAGACTACCTTACCTCACGGGGGATTGACAGAAAAAGAATATCAGGTCGAGGGTACGGCGGCACCAAACCCAGGGCCAGCAATGCCAATCCTGAGACACGAAAGCTCAACCGCCGCGTTGAGTTTACTATTCATGAAAATAAGGAATAGCTTTAGAAAAAGTAGCTAATGGCGGCTGACAGCTGGTGGTACTTTTTATCACCAGAGTCATAAATATTCGATATAGAATAGTCATAGCCCAGCCCAAGCCAGAATTGGTTGTAGAGTCGTACGTCTACAGACGCTCGCGCACCAAATAGTAGGTTGTTGATCCCGTCACCAGTCTTGTCCGTACCGCTCATGGTTACAATTTCTGAGTAAAAAGGTACCGAGCATGTGAGCCCTCCGGCCAGCGACAATCGGTCCTTGATGATATCAAATGAAACCAGAACGGGTATATCCAGATAGAATATTTTGGTGAGACCCAGATCTGACGGTACCTCGGGTGCCCAGGTGGCTAAGCCTTGATTCACCGAGATCGAATCGGATATGCCGATACTTACAAAGGTACTTGGGTACAGACGCCTTGTAGGAGTGCCCGCTGGAAAAAGAGTGCTGGTACTTGGAGCATCAAAGGCCACAATGGTGGATATCCTTTTAAAACGAATCATACGAATGCCAAGTCCGGCTTGGATGCTCCACCGTTCTGACAAATTTTTCTCAGCTCCTATTTCAATTCCAGCTCCTACTTTAGGCTCAAAAGTTTCTTTTACCCCAAATAAACCTAAGGATGAATAACCTGTCATAGGATTGATATTGGGTGGGGTCGGGTTCGTGTCAGGGATCAGGGGGTAGTTGGTGCTGAGCTGTGCATAGAAACCTACCTGCCCGTGGAGGTGGATACCCGTGGTGAAAGCAAGCGCAATGATTAAAACAAGGGTTCGAGTGGTCATAATGTTAGGTTGCATCCATGATTATTGCCAGTAAAAATAATCATTGATGCCTATCATAAAAGTGGTTTGCTGCATTTTCCGGTATCATTTCTTAAAATCTAGTGATTCATATTGTTATGAGCCAAGGACATGGCCATCAAAAAAGACCCGGGTTGTAGCCCACGAATGAGAATGCTCTACTTTTGTGATATTGTACCAATGGCTAGGTCCAAAAAATAATTTGTGGATTGGTAGCTATCGGGGAGGGCTGCTTAAGTACAATACGAAGACCGATACGTATCGACAGTTTCGGTACAAAGACCCTCATGAATTTGGATCCCGAATCGATGCGATCTATGCATTTCTTGTCTTGGGCGATCAAGATCGCTGTAGCCAATCCTGATATCGATTTGGTGCTCATGGACATTCGGATGCCGGTGATGGATGGCATTGAGGCATTGAATGAGATTCGAAACCTAGCGATGAAAGTACCTGTTGTCGCTCAAATGGCCTTTGCCTTTGAAGAAGAAATCCAACGGATCAAATCGGCGGGCTTTGAAGACTTCATGACTAAACCCATAGCCAAAGAAGGACTATTCGATGTACTGAAAAAGCATCTGGAAAACTAGCGGACTCTCTTTCCCCTATTGAGTATTTCAAAATGATAATCATCAGACCCCATGAGGTCTACCAATCCGTCGATGGCTTTGTCCAGCAGAATGTTATCTGTACAGGTAAATATATCGATAGCAGCATACCTGTATTCAGGCCATGTGTGAATGGTAAAATGACTTTCTTTGATAATCACCACGCCTGAAACCCCAAAGGGTGAAAATTGGTGAAAATGTGAGCTTACTACCGTAGCGCCTGAGCCTTTTGCTATGCTGCAAAATCCCTCTTCCAGACGCTTAATATCATGGATGGTATCCGGACAGTCATACACCTCGAGCAGCGCATGTATGCCCAGATGGTCTCTCAATATCTGTGTGCTGAGCTTATTTCCAATAGATCCAACCTTCTTCATAGTACTTGTTTATAATGGGCCTGTCCAATGTGCTGGTTTCTACCAGGGACGCTATCTGGTCATTGGGGAAATGAAACAATGTGGGGAATGTCTGTGCATCAAGAAATTTTGTTGCAGGCAATTTTTTGGGTTCTGCTAAATTCAGCCTCTCATGGGAGGCCATCACAAACCCCCAATCACCAAAGGACGGAACATAGACATGCATGGGTATCACATGATCGATAGCGGCTGCTGAAAGGGTTTGATTAATGCACCAGAAGGCCTTTTTTGAGAAGATCGGGCTGCTGGCCTGGGTAATAAAGATCCCATTGGTGGATAGTGCCTGGCTCATCCATTTGTAGAACTCCTTGCTATAGAGTCTTGAGATGGCGTTGTTATTTGGATCCGGCAAATCCGATATGATCAGATCATATTGCTTTTGGTTATTTCTGATATAGTTAAATGCGTCGGTATGAATTAACCGAACTCTTGGGTTTTCCAGACTGCCTTGATTTAGATCTCTTATTCGTTGATTATTCAGGCATAATTTGCTGACTTCTTTGTCCAGATCCACTATGTCAATAGACGCAATCTGTGGGTACTTAAGCAGCTCTCGAGCAGCCAAACCATCCCCTCCGCCCAAAATCAGGACATTCTTGACTTCAGCATCGCTGACTGCTATAGGCACATGTACCAAGACCTCATGATAACGATACTCGTCGATTGATGAAAACTGCAGATTACCATCCAGGTATAATCTCAGGTCTTCTTTGTGCTTGGTGAGTACTATTCTTTGATAGGGGGATTGAACGACGGACACTATACGGTCGGAATATAAGCCTTGTTCCCAATGGTGGAGAAGGAAATTTGAGAAGACCAGCATCAGCATGATCAGCAGTCCCGAGAGTATCAGGCCGAGCTGTAGAAGTGCCTTTCTCCTTTTTTCTAAATGGTGAGCAAGAAAGACGATATTTAGAACGCCTATACCGAGATTCACCAGGCCAAAGACCAGGCTGGTTTTGAATAATCCAATAAACGGAAGAATCAAAAATGGGAAGCAAAGAGTAGCGATCAAAGCGCCTATATAATCCAGGGAAAGAACGTTTGACAGGTTTTCCCTGAGCGAGTATTGATTGCTCAGGATTCTGGATAATAGAGGAATTTCAAGGCCTGTGAGTAATCCTATCGAAAATATACAAGCAATCATACCCACAATGAATCCCGTGTCGATCGAAAAGAGCCAATACAGAAAAGGTACACTGATACCACCAATAAAGGCCAGGACAATTTCGACCAAAATGAAAGCCTCCAGCAGTTGGGCATTGATGTGGCGCGAGAGATAGGAGCCCAGTCCCATGGCTGCCATGTAGATACCTACCGTGAGCGAAAAATACTTAATAGAATCACCAAGAAAATAGGTGCTGGTCGTGCCAATAAGCAATTCATAAATAAGTGAACACAGGCCGGCAACAAAAATGGAGAACAGAAGAATCCGTTTTTCATTAATGATAGCAGCCGGAGTACTACTTTCCGCCATGAGGCCCTCCTCCCTGGTTGGTATTTCCACGTTCAGTGCCGGGCCGGTTGTTTTTGTCAGGGTAGTAGTCACCCTCTCCATGATAAAATCGTGGGATTCTATGGTAGCGTCCTCTATGACCCGCATATCCCCAGCCCTGCATACTGATCACAAGTGTAAAAATGAATACCAATCCCAGTATCGCGATGACCGAGAGTACAGTGTTGCTTTTAAAATTGACCATATTGATTATCCGCTAGCTAACATTCTGATGATTGTCTGTCTGTTGATTTCATTCAACAAAATGGCAAGACCTAATGAAATAATGCTGAGCCAATAAAAGCCCAGCGAGCTGCCTCTGACCTGCGAGAGCTTCATTTTTATCTTTTGCATGTCGTCCATGTTTGAGGCTTCAGTGATCAGGTCAAAATAATACGTGCCTTTTTTATGAATGGTAAACTTGGTTTCGTACTTCGTGTCGGACTCATGCCATTTACCACCATCGTACCCTGACTCATTCCAAAACTCATCGCCAAAGGCATAAAGAAACTCCTTGTTTTGATCAAGTATTTCGATTGTGAGGTAACTCCAGTTGTTGACCTTCATCATTTGTTCAAATTCGAAATAATACACGGCATTATTGTCCGGCACCACGTACGGGCCCAGGGTCATGCCTGTCTTAGGCACATCGAATTTTTCGGTTTTGATCGGTGCATCCATGATGAATGCGGTGATCAGGCAAGTGACGGAATAAATCACCAAAACCAGTGATAGAGTGTTCAGAAGAACTCTTTTAGCATTGTTGTCTTCGATTGGTTCCATTCTCTATAACACGATAAATATGATAATGGCAAAACTGATGCAGAAGATGAATTCGAGAAATGCAGCCCCGGCATTTTGATCATTTTTGATTTCGTGGTTGATCCTCGATTCAGGGATGATTACTTTATCCATGAAATATCTGACCACCGGTATAGCAATGAAAACCACCACGAGGCAAAACAAGAAAAAGGTGATGTTTTCTGTCATAGTCTCAAACTCAGTGGCGGCACCTTTTAGCATAAGCACACCAGCAGCGATCAGGTTTCCGCTCAGAGCGATCCCTGCAGAGGTGTTTTTTGATTCAATCTCTTCATGCACCGACCAGGGCGTTATCCAGTTGTAATACATGGCAAAAAGGATCAGAGCCACCTGACCCAACGAAAACAATATGAGCGTAAGCCAAATGTTGTCATCTTCGCCATACAGGCTGCCCGCAATCACCAGGCTGGAAGCAAGGTAACTCCCAAACTGTACCATCGCCACGCCTAAATTTTGATTTTTTATAATGGCCTCTGTATTGGAGAATTTGTGTAGGATCAGCTTGTCATTGAGGATCACCGAAATATTGAGCATCACTATACCCAGAAGAGAATGCCAAAAAACGGAAATGAGATCCGTCACCAGATCCACGTGTGGCCCTAAAAACGAGCCAAGATAAACTATGGTCACAGAGAGCATGTAACCTCCGTAGCTTATGTTGAAGGCTACATTATCGTTGATCACCAGTTCTTTGACCACATCAAAAGAGGTCATCATTTCACGGGCCCACTTTGCCACAAGTATCACAAACGTGAACAAGCCGAGGTAGCTGAGGGCAACGACAATATCTGAATAAAGTCCGTTCATGCTTTATACCTTATCTTATTTCGTTCACATTTATCCCTATTGACACATGCACTTCGATATCATCCTCTTCCCAAACCTCTACAGTGATGTACTGATTTTCATGATTGTATTCGTAATATGAAAATTCCTCACTCCTTTGAGGGTCGCAATTTTTATAAAATATAGCCTCCTCTTGCTCAATAAGTGCAAAAGCTTTTCCTCCAAACTCAATGGATTGGGCAGGCCGGCCATGGATGTAGTCTGATGGGGAGACCCGTAGGTCGTCACAACTGAGCTGGCTGACGGTCACATAGGCCAAATCTTCACAAATTTCAAGATAAAATTTCTTACCAATATGCTTGAATTCATATTCGAACCAGGAGTCTCCATCACAGCGATACAGGTGCTTTTTGGAGAGGGTGATAGGCTGATCGAGAAATTTTAAATCACTGCTGATGATGCTGACAGACGAACCAACCTCAAGTGTCTTCATTCTTTGAAAAATAGTTAGGTACTTTTCCAAATATAATATTACTTCATTGCCAATCGCAACATATGGCAGAGGAGATTAACTCTGGTGAACCACTAAAGGATAGCGATAGATCTTATACCATCTTAAAATCCAAAACAGTTTCCCCTTCAATCGAAGCTTCTAGGCGATCGCCTATATGAATCTGACCAGTACCTGTTGCGGGAGTGCCTGTAAAAAGCAAATCTCCTTCTTCGAGGGTCATATATCTTGACACGAAAGAAATGATGTCGGAGAAAGTATAGATCATAAGACTGGTGTTGCCAACTTGCTTTTGCTCACCATTAATCTTAAGGCCAAAGTTGATGTTGCCCAGATCCGGGAAATTGGATACAGCCTGAAACGAAGAAATAGGAGCGCCGCCATCGAAGCCTTTGCCCAGATCCCACGGGCCTTTTTTCTCACGAGAGTTGTTGAATACATCCTTGGCGGTGAAGTCTATGCCTATGCCGATCTCTGAAATGTAAGCGGCTGCATCAGCTTCAGCAATGTTCTTCCCTTCCTTGCCTATCTTGATCACAAGTTCGGCTTCATATCGCAGGTCTTCGGTGAATGAAGGAAACTCCACGTCCTTATTGTCTTTGACCAGGCTTGTTTCCGGTTTGCTAAAGATGATCTGATCGCCGGTTTTGTTATCTGCGATCTGATCAGCAGTCTCTACATAGTTTTTACCAATGGCTAGAATTTTCATAGCGGTGTGATTTAAGTTTTTCGATTCGCTTTTGCGAAATAAGCTATTTGTCCACACAAAAAAACACACTGTATCGAGAATGTTAAATGATGTGTGTTTCCTCTTAGCCTGATTTTATTTAGCCGGTGGGAGTGGTTTGCTATCATCTCTTCAAACCAGAGTCGGAGGGTATTGATTACACGGAGGTGTAATCGTACAATGTGTTCACGAATTGTGTACGATTGTGTACATATTCGAACGCGTTGAATATTGTAAGTTATTGAAAAGCAGATCAATGTGATTTGTGGCACGGGCTTTGTAAAAAGACAGGCAGGTCAAAAACTCAACCCGATATCCCGGAGCAATCCGGGATATTCGGGATCAAAACCAAGAAGTCATGAAAAAGCCAAACTTGAATATTACCCGTGTCCTACTTATCCTCCTGGGCATTATCGTGGCAGCCATCATTAGTTTTCATACCACCACGTTCAACCTCTCCGAGGTACAAAACCTTGGTGAACTAAATGCCGTGAAGCACCACACGCATCTTGCGTTGAGTGCCATTCAAGATCACATTTCTCAATTTGTAGTTTCAATTTTATCATAAATAGCCATGACCAGAATATTGAAAAGATCCAGTGACAGAGTTTTAGGAGGAGTATGCAGTGGTATCGCAGAGTATCTGGGGTGGGATCCAACATTAGTAAGATTGGCCTATGTCCTATTGACTTTCTGTACCATAGCCTTTCCAGGAATTTTCATCTATTTTTTACTCTGGATCATTATGCCGGATTGATCCCTGTGGAGTAATACCCAGGAGATTATCTCTTCTTCAAATTGCACATATTGAACCTCAATCCTCCGGCCATGGAGCAAAGGAGGGAGGTTGTCTTTTTCGGAACTGATTAAATAGTTTTCACCGTCGCTCTGTATTTCACATTCGTGAAAATCCATAAATGTACGAGTAATCGGATATTGCATTTTGTAGTAGGCTTCTTTCACTGAAAAGAACACCGTGCTCATCTCATATTGCTTTTTCAGGGAAAAGGATTCTAACTGTCTTATTTCGCTTTGAGTAAAAAAAAGGAACCATAGATCATGCTCCACCCGGCCAATGGTTTCAATATCCAGACCTAGCGAAAGATAATCGGTGGAGTTTGAAATAATAGCTCCGGTGAGATACTCCGAATGACTAATTGAACCTAGGATGCCCTCTGGCCAAATAGGATTTCCTGACGCTCCGCTTAGCACCGGCTGGTTGATTCCCACCCTTGTCAAACATTGGTGAGCACAGTACCTCCCGGTAGCAAAATCTTGAAGTCGCTTTTCTCCCAAGTCCCCGGTGCACATTAGCTCCTCGGTTAGCAACTTTTCCTCTCCAAACTTACTCGCAGTAAAAAATGACCAGACTCCTTCTGGCAACAAATCCTCTATCATTTATTGGGGTAATAAAAAGAGGTTATCTCAAAGGGGCCTGTCATTGGGATTCCCAATGACGGCTTTGTATTTTGAGACAACCTCTAACAAATGGATTAATCTTCTATCAGTATCTGCTTGGTATTTAGGGTTTCAGTGAGTTTGTCTCTGATGAAATCCTTGTTTCTACTGACAAACCAGTGATCTCCATGCACCAGTTCCTGATTAAACTCTACTGCTGTGTGCTCCTTCCAGGGGGTCATCTCCTCCGGTAGGGTTACTTCATCCTCTATGGCCGAGAATACAGTAATCGGGCAGTTGAATTTATCGTCCTCTACGAAATCATAATTGATCAGCAGACCCATATCGAGCCTCATGATGGGTAGGATCTTTTTTACATAATCCATATCCTCTATGTATGACATCAATCCTAGCAATTTTTGCTCTGAGTTTGATGAAATGGTCGTTTGAGCCATTACGTCGAGGTTTTTCCAGGTATAAGTCATCTGAGGGGCCATGGTAGCTGAACTGTAAAAATGAACGGGTTCCAGCCCATGCTTTTTCTTTAGCAATCGGGTCAACTCAAAGATGATAATCCCACCGAAACTATGCCCGTAAAAGGCAAAAGGGCCATCGAGTAGCGGTAGTATCGACTGCTCCAGATCTTCCAATAGATCCTCCAATCTTTCGAAAAATGCTTCGTCTGATCGATTCTCCCGACCGGGCATCTGAGCAGCATATACATCGGCTCCTTTGGGTGGCTCGTAGATAAAGTCATTGAACATGGAGGCCGCTGCTCCCATGGAATGAAACATAAACAGTTTGAGCTTATCAGATTTTTCCTGATTGTCTGATTTTTTATGGACAAACCATTTATTGATCACCTCAATGTCAGCTTCTGTCGAAATACCCGAATCATCCTTTTCGGTAGGTGTCTCCGTTCCGCTGCCATGGATGCCTTCGAGTATATGTTCAGCGATTTCCATTATGCTCGGTCCTTTGGAGATTTTCATCAATGGGTAGTTAAACTCCAGCTTCTGCAAGATCCAGTTGCGGAGCTGATTCATCATGAGCGAATCCAACCCAATCGCCGAAACCGACTTATTCTCGTCAAGCTTGTCAGCCGTAGTGCCGAGAATCCTTGCCAGGGCTTCTTTTAAACTTGTACTTAAAAGGGCCTTTCCGTTACCGTTTGCTTTGATGATCTGATCCTTGAGACTATCCGACCCGGATTTAGAAGTACCTACTTTCAAAGCCTCATCTGTGAGCAAATGCTTGAATCGAGCATCATTTCTCAAGTGATGGAAAAATTCCCGGAACTTCAGCCAATCTATGTTGGCTGCCATACGTACTACGTCTCCTTCGAGCAGGATTCGTTCAATTTTAGCCATGGACTGATTAAGGGTAAGCGGCATCCAACCCTGATTTTCCAGGACATTGAGGACATTCCCACCTTCTTTTGACATCCCTGCGTATTGTCCAAGTACACCCAGGTTTACACTTTGTGCACTCAATCCTCTAAGCCTCCTGTAGGTGACCAGTTTGTCCAGGAAATTGTTGGCCGACGAATAATTGGATTGGCCCGGCAGTCCGAATACAGACGATATTGAGGATAATGAAATAAAGAAATCCAGATCCAGGTTTTCTGAAGCCAAATGTAGGTTCCAGGCGCCCATTGCTTTCGGCATATACACTTTTTTGAATGTATCCTGATCCATCCGTTGAATGGTACTGTCTTGCAGGACAGCGGCTCCATGAATGATGCCGGCCACAGGAGCTGTTTCGTGAACTCGCTCGATCATACCCGCCACCTCTTTTTGATTCACCAGATCGAGACATTCCATCATTACATTCACACCTTGTTCCTTGAGTTTATCGATCCAGAGTTTATCATACTCCGTTTTAGCGCCGGATCTGCTCACAAGGGCAAGGTTTTTTGCTCCCTTCTCTGCCAGCCATTTGGCTATTTCTAGGCCGAATCCACTGGCACCTCCCGTGATCACATAGGAGGCGTCTGGTTGGAGATGTAGCTCTTTGGCCGGTAGAGCATCAATCATTTCGTCCTCCATCGAAATGACCACCTTGCCAATATGTCGCCCCTTGGTCATGAAGTCAATCGCCTGATTGATTTCATTGATTTTAAAGGCGGTAAAAGGAAGTGCTTTTACCATTTTATTATTGAGAAGCCCCATTACCTCGCTGAACAGACGTCCACCTCTGGCGGGTTTCTGGCCCATGAGCCGGTCGATATCCACCGCATGGTAGCTTAGGTTTTCACCAAATCGCTTGAGTCTAAGCGTCATGTCATTGTAGATGTCGGTCTTGCCAATCTCCATAAATCGACCAAACGGACGCAGGCATTTGATGCTCTGAATGATCGCCTTTCCGCTCAGAGAGTTGAGCACCAAATCCACACCTTCTCCATTCGTATCTCTCATAATCTCATCATGAAACTCTATAGAGCGGCTGTTGTAGATGTTTTCGATGCCCATGCCTGTGAGCAGCATTTTCTTTTCATCGGTTCCCGCTGTGGCATAGATCTCCAATCCGGCCATTTGGGCCAATTCTACTGCAGCCATACCCACACCACCTGTGGCTGAGTGGATCAGGACTCTTTCACCTTCTTCGAGCTGGCCAAGTGTAAACATGCAGTAGTATGCGGTAAGGTACACCAACACTGCTCCGGCACCTTGTTCGTAGGACAGGTGATCCGGTTTTTTTACTACACAGTGCTTAGGTGTGACGCATTTTCCGGAGAATGTATTGGGAGCGAAGGCCATTACGGGATCGCCCACTTTTAGATGGTCTACGTTTTTACCTACCTTGGCGACCACTCCGCTACATTCCAGTCCGAGCTGTGCGCCGACGAGTCCGCCTTCTACAGATTCCTCGGAGAGTACGCCGTTCAAATTCAAGACGTCTTTGAAGTTTACCCCGGCGGCTTTGATGTCGATTTCTACATCATCATCTCCCAGGTCGAGTGCCGGGATTTTTCTGAATCCTATCGAATCTGAAAAACCTGGTTCCTGAATAAAGGTTTCGTAGTAGGAACCGGAAGCAGGGATTTGCTCTGAGGCTTTTTTCTGTGCAGTATCGCTGTTGACTTCTTGTAGTCTCTTCACAAAAAACTGTTCACCCCTAAAGGCAAAATCTGTTTCGTCGCCTCCGTTAGAAGTAGAAGAGATAAGGGTAGCCAGGTTTTGAAGTTCCTGATCGCTTTTGAAATCCCCCAGGTCTGCGATTTTCACTGTGGCCATCGGATATTCATTCACAACGACTCGCCCCAGACCATAAGACACAGACTGTGTCAAGTCCAGATCTTTGTCTTGTGGGATCACTGCATCTGCCATTTCATTGAGCAACCATACCGATACCTGCAATTCTTCCTCTACAATTGCATTGAAAATATTCAGTATTTTCCAGCTTAGGTCTGCATTGGCGCTTTCTACTTTTGCCCCTCTGACGGAGATAGGAAGTGCCACGATGAATCTATTGAGCGTTGGGTGATCCAGCTTGCACTGCGCGATAGCGCTTCTGACCAGATCACGATCACTATAATTCTGAATATCTGATTGAATGACCTGTGTGTTTTGTTTTTCCAGGTTCTCTATCAGCAATTCAGTATTCAAATCAGATTCAGCCAACAGCAGCACTTTGTTGTTGGCTTTTTTGAAACTCATTTCGGGCATTTGAGTCCACTCGTACTCATAGCATCCGGAGTAAGAAGCATCTGATTCCTGCGCTCTGGAGCCTTCGATGTATTTGCAGTGTAGCCCCTGTATTTCTGCAATGACGGTTCCGTCTTCATTGAGAATCCAGTAGTCCCCTTTCAGATACTCAGAACTGGCCTCTGAAACCTGAATGTAGCTGTATACGGTTCCGGTTTTGGGCTTTTCATGAAACTTATACCTGTCGATATGAATAGGAAGATATATACCTCGATCTTCATCCTCATCGCTCATTTTCGCAGCAAAAATTGTGTGTAGACAGGCGTCAAGCACACAAGGATGCAGGTTGTAGTCCTCTATGCCAAATTTCAAAGACTCGTGCAGGTCTACCTGGGAGAGAATCTCATTCCCCATGGTCCAGAGCTTTTGCACGGCCCTGAAAGTCGGGCCATAGACAAGACCACTTTTCTTGAGTTCAAGGTAGATCGGCTGTACCGGCAGGCGGTCATTGACTCTTTCCTTGATTTCGTCGAGATCTACTGTCGTGGAATCGAACTTGTCCTTGAGGATGTTCATCTTTCCACTTGAGTGTTTCACCCATTCGGCATCAGGATTGTTTCGATCTCTGCTGAGTATCCAGTATTTGCCCTCATCAGAGTAAACTTCGATTTTTACTTCGAGAAAATCACCCTCCTCTGGCAGGAACAGGGCGTTGTTGAAGTTGATATCCTCCAGGAAGCCAAACTCGGTATTGAATGCCTGCTGAGCCGCAGCCGTAGCGATTTCCAGATGTCCGGTTCCGGGGAAAATAATTGCCTCATCTACCAGGTGATCGTCTATAAACGGATCTACATGTCGATCAAGTAGCACATCAAATGTAATTGCACTCTCCTCAGAGCCTGTAGTATGAAAATCGGTAATGAGAGGGTGCGCCCTTTTGGTCGTTCTTTTGGCTTTATGGTGACTATTTTCATACCAAAATGGTTTTAAATCCCATTGATATTTTGGTAGATCACCCACAGGGTTAGCATTAGGATAAATAGCATCCCAATCTAACGTAAAGCCTTTGCCATATAGGGCTCCGAGGGTCTGCAGGAACCTCTGCTTTTCGTTTTCCTTTCTTTTGATAGAAGGGAAAATGGCGGCATTGGACTCCATACTAGCAAAAAGCTCCTGAGCCCCGGCCGACAGGGCAGGATGTGGCCCGATCTCAATGAAAACGTCGTACCCATCTTTGACCATCTCTGTAAGGGCATTGACGAAATAAACAGGTTCTCTCACGTTTTCATACCAATACTCACTAACCAGGTGCTTACCACTTTCTTTTTTGCCAGTCACAGTTGAATACAAATTGATGTTCGCCTTGCCGGGCTTCATATCCTTGAGGGAGCTGATCAATTCATCTTTGAGCGGTTCCATATGATGAGAATGGAACGGCACGGTGACCTTCAGGAATTTGTTGAAAATATCCTTGCTGGTGAGTTCTTCTGAAATCTTCTGAAGAGGCTCCTCATCACCGGAAAAAACACACATTCCAGGGCCATTGAGGGCGGCGATCGAGACTCTTTCTTTTACATTCTCAATCATCTCCTCAGCATCTTTTTGATTTAAACTCACCGCCAACATCTTGCCTTTGCCGGTCGCAGCATGCTGTCCACGACTTCTATGAAAGATCACCTGTACGGCCTGCTCCAGTGTCAAAGCCCCGGAGCAATAGGCGGCAGCTACCTCACCGATAGAGTGTCCCACCACTCCTTCTGGAGTCACTCCATGCTTCTTCCAAAGCTCGACCAGGGCGATTTGAATCGCCATGATGGCAGGTTGGGCTATTCTGGTATCGTTGATTTGTGACGATTCCTCATTCTTATTCATTTCCTCCAATAGCGACCAACCGGACAGCTTGATGAAATGACCTTCGATTTCCTGAATGATGGACTTAAAGAGAGGCTCCTTTGCAATCAGCTCCTGTCCCATAGCAAACCACTGTGGTCCCTGGCCTGTAAATATGAAAGCGAGCTTTTCGTGGGGTTGATCTACTTCGTCTACTGTCACGCCAGAGAGAACCGTACCGTCCAGGTATGCCTGGATCTTTCCGGTGATCTCCGATGCATCATCACCGGCAATGGTAATTCTATGTCGAAGGTCTGATCTCCTTTTCCCGATATTGTAGCAGATATCTCGAAGCTCGTGTTTGGAATATAATAGGTATACCAGGTACTCTTTTAAAATATTGTCGAGTGCCTCTTTTGTCTCTGCACTTGTGTGAAACAAGTACATGTTTTCATTTGGATTTACCTTATAGTCATATTCCGGCTCAATGTACTCCTCGAGCACCAAGTGAGCATTGGTGCCTCCAGCGCCAAATGAATTTACACCTCCAATCCTGGGACTTCCATCCTTCTGACCAGGCCACTCTGTGGTTTGGTCTACTACTTTGAGCTTCCAACCTTCCAGGTCTATTTTTGGATTTATGTTTTTGAAATGAAGGTTGCCAGGAATTTTCTTGTTTTTCATGGAGAGCGAAAGCTTGATCAGCCCTGCCACGCCCGCAGCACCTTCCAGATGCCCAATGTTCGTTTTTACTGATCCTATCATGAGTGGATTTTTTGGGTCACGGCCACCGAATACATTGGAAAATGATTTGGTTTCTATCGGATCACCTACTGGAGTGCCCGTTCCATGGGCTTCTATATATTGCAGTCTGTCTACGTCTACTTCGGCCAATTTGTATGCATCGGACAGCATCTTGGTCTGTGATGACTCACTAGGGACAGTAAAACCTTCCGAAGTATAACCGTCCGAGTTACAGACTGTGCTTTTGATGACTCCATAAATTTTGTTACCATCCTTGATGGCTTCATCTAGTGTTTTGAGGTATACTACTCCGACACCTTCACTTCTGACATAACCATTCGCCCTGTCGTCAAAGGCCTTGCAACGCCCATCTGGGCTCAGGAAATTTCCCTTGGACATCATCAATGTAGACTCGGGGTTGATGATGATATTCACACCTCCTGCGATGGCAGAGTCAGCAGACCCTCCCCAAATACTTTGGCATGCAAGGTGAACAGCCACCAGAGATCCCGAACATGCTGTATCTACAGACACACTCGGCCCCTTGAGATTGAAGAAATATGACACTCTATTGGCAATAGCAGTCAATGATGATCCCATAGGAACATGGGGGGTGATTTCGTACCGGCTGTCCTGGCCGACCTGAATATCCCAATAGTCATTGGTGAAGGTGCTGATATAGACAGCTGTATTCGATCCGTTGAAGTCATTGAGCTTATCGCCTGAGTCTTCTATGGATTCGAAGGTGGTCTGGAGTAGCAGCCGTTGCTGCGGGTCAATACGCTCCGCTTCTTTAGGGAATACTTTGAAAAACTCGTTATCGAATAAATCTATTCGATCCAGGAACCCTCCCTGGTTACTTTTGATTTTTCCGGCTTTATTCGGGTTTGGGTCGTAGTATTCCCGATAGTCCCATCGCTCCTTCGGAACCTCGGTGATACCGTCCACTCCATTGACTATTTTTTCCCAGAACTGCTCTGGGCCGTGAATCTTTCCAGGTGTCTGACACCCAATGCCAACAATGGCAATCTCTCTCTTTTTCATAATACAGGTTAAATAAGAATTAATTGTGCACACAACTACCACCACCACAACAATTAACCTCTCTTAATCCTGCTTTAGAAAAGAGTGTAATTGGCTAATAGCCAATACGATAAGGGATTTTAAACAAAGATATTGTCCGAAATAAAAAGTGAAATAATAGTAACATTTTTTATTTAGGTTCAAACTAATAAACCACCTTAATAGTGGATATTATGTCCGTTTTATTGCCTCATCTTTATTTTTGACAAGCTAAACAATTCTTTGTTTATTGACTAGTAACGATGACAAAAACATGTTATTATATTATTAATAAAAAACTAAATAATAGAGATGGTTTTTGGTATTATTATTTCCAGGTAAATGAGAGTTGTACTTAAAAAACACGCTCTTTTCTGTTAAATTGTTTCTAATTCAACGACTTAAGTTATTCCAAAAATGGCCTAATAAGCAGCTTTTGATTCAATGTGACAAATTCGGTTCGAAAAAATGGTTTTTTATGGATTGCATAGTTGGTACATTAATAATTGGTATATTAACTTGTAACGCATTAATTCTCATCCAAGACTCACCAGAATGAATGAATTTTACATCTTCTCAGCTATAATTACTGCCGTTGTACTTCCTGCCACCTTATTTGCTAACTGGCTCATTTTTAGGCGGTCATTTATTTACAAACCCAACTTCTGGCTGATCTCCACATTATACACTCTGGTGATGGTATCATACGTGACAGGCCATTTTGGTGTCAAACTGATGTGGATTACGGTACCAATTGGTATGTTCTCAGTAGTAATGACTTTCGTTATTTTGAGAAATAGCATTGAACTTCCTATGAGTCGAATAAATGGAGCTTTTGATAGGTTACGCCAGGGGGAAATTGCAATTGACCTGAATAACAGGGATTTAGATAGGACGGATGAGGTAGGACGTTTTTTTAAATCCCTAAACATGTTTTTAGAAAAGCTCAATGAAGCTTCTTCTTTTGCTTCATCCATGGGAGATGGTGATATGTCTTCTAAATTTCAACCCCTCAGCGACAAAGACCGGCTGGGCCATTCGCTGGTGACATTACGTGAAAAGTTGAGCAAAGTGATTGAAGAGACTAACGAGGTGGTGAAAATAGCCAAGGAAGAAGGCAATCTGGAAGCTCGAATTTCTGTAGAAGGGAAAATGGGCGTTTGGAAGGATCTCAGTATGGCAATTAACGGTTTGTTGAACTCTATCATTGAGCCGATCCTCAAAATTAACGAAATCATCAATGCCATGGCCGATGGGGATTTGACAAGACGATATTCGGCGCAGGCCCGTGGACAGATACTTGCTTTGACTCGTAACTTGAATGGTGCTCTGGACAGGTTGAATGAATTTCTGTTGAAGATATCCGAGAATGCAAATTCAATTGGCACGTCTTCGGAGGAAATGTTGAGCTCGGGATATGAGATGAATTCGAGCACAAGTCAGATAGCAAGTGCCATAGATCAAATGAGCAATGGGGCTCAAACGCAGGTGAGGCGAGTCGATGAATCGTCCACACTAGTGGAGAGCATGCTTAAAGGTTTTGCTGAAATGAGAGACAAATCCGATGCGATCAACCTTGCCGCAAAGCAAGGGGTGGATAAGAGTACCCACGGCGCTTCTATAGCGGCGAAAGCTGTAGACAGTGTCAGCGCGATCACAGATATGTCCAACAAAGCGACCGGTTCTATGCGCATCTTGGCTGATCGCTCCAGTGAAATATCGAGAGTTTTGGGTGTAATCACTGATATAGCTGCACAGACTAATCTGCTAGCGCTCAACGCGGCCATAGAAGCGGCACAAGCAGGCGACGCGGGTAGAGGATTCGCCGTGGTGGCCGAAGAGATCAGAAAGCTGGCGGAGGACTCCAGAAAGTCGGCGAGCGAAATTGAAAAACTCATTGACGATGTGCAAAAGGACACTGTAGAGGCCTCAGAGATCATGGAAACAATGAACACTAGCGTCGAGTCCAGCCTCAAGGCATCAGAACAAGCCGCGGAGGTCTTTCAGGAAATTGCTGTTTCCTCTACCGAAACGCTCAACCACTCCGAGGCAGTGCTGCAGACTACCAATGCTCAGTCAGACAGTATCAGCAAGGTGGCGGCGATAACAGAAGAAATCGTTGTGATCGCAGAAGAAACAGCCGCCGGTACAGAGCAGGTATCCAGTTCTGCAGTAGAGCTGTCCACCGGAATGGACAACTACATTAAGAAGTCCAACTGGCTCAATACTATCTCTAAAGAATTAGAGGACGGAATTTCTAGATTTACTCTTGTCTCCAGGGGTTCAAATGGTCAATCTAAGGTGATGCTAGACGCAGAAGGGATGGAAGGAGAGGCGGATGAATTTACCCGTATGGAAATGAATGAACAAGAGTCTCAGACAAAAGAATTCTTAGAAGGCCTGGATGACCGAATGATGTGATTTGAACTATAGATTTTTTGAAAATACGTTGATCCAGCGCTCAGGCACCTCGCCTTTGGTAGCCTCTTCATAATCCGCATGATCGCAAGGTACAATGAAGCTTCGGTCGTAGATGCCGGTATGATTTGAGTTGGGCACCTCCATCCACCACTTATCCGAAAGCCGACTTTTGTAAAAGGTAATGGTTTCCGGTTCTACACCCATGGAGACGACATATTGCACATAGTCGTTCGTTTGAAACCCTTTTTCACCCTTTCGGTTTTTAAAACCTTCTACGAAATACCAAACCATGGTAGCTATAACCATTGCGGATTGGTGGTCTTGGGTGTCTTTGTCGGGATTGTATTCATAGATGCCTACTGAGCTCAGTTTGTCATTGATGCCTGCATACCACATGATCTGACAGGCCTCCTCACCTGTAAGGCCAAATACCTCACTATCCTGGCCGCCCGGGCAGTACATTTTTTGGATGGCAGACAGATCAAAACTGAGCATGTCAGCCTCTCGGATTATAGGCTCTACTTTTTTAAAGTCCTCGCGCATTTCTCCCAGACGCGTCATTCTAAATCTAAGCTGCTGCACTGTCTTCTGTGAGGAAGGATTGACCAAATAGGATTGATGCCCTAGTTGGTTGTAGTTAAATAGATAATTGGGCTCGTGGGTGAAAATCTTATGAAGGTGCTTTTTTCTGGTTTCGTCCTGATCTTTTTCCAGATCCAGTCTGGAGTCTACGTTTAAGACGGTGACGAGCTTGTCTTCTTCTTCATAAGCCCAAAACTGCCCGATATCCAAGTCGTGCGTGCCCCCGATCAGGATAGGCAGCACCTTTTTGGAGATCAGTGATTGGCAAACGATCTTAATTTTTTTATACGTCTCCTCCAGATCAATACCATTTCGGATGTCTCCCAGATCGACAATGTTGCACATGCCTTCTCCACGCTTTAGCGTATAGAGTTTTTTCCTGATTTCATTTACTCCAGTCTGATTAAGGTCAATATTGCCCCTGTTTTCCCGGAGGCCAACGAGGGCCAGATCCATCCCATCCAGGTCTGGGATCTTATCTTCATTCACATAGACTGACTGGACGAAAGAGTCGTTGGAAAATTCCTGTTCGGTGAGTTCAGGTGTGACAGGGTCGAGGTAGAGTTTTAGATCCATTAACGTGAGATGGTGTTTTCAAAACTACAAAAAAAAGTCCCGACTGTTTTAAGCCGGGACCCGAATGTTTTTTGTGCTTTTAGAAGATTACCCACCAAAATCGTCGAATGATACATTCTCAGGAGGTACACCCCAGTCGTCGCACATCTTGAGCACGGCCTGGTTCATCATTGGAGGTCCGCAGAAGTAAAACTCGATGTCCTCTGGTGCATCATGTTTCTTGAGCTGCTGATCGATCACAGCATTGTGCACAAATCCGAGGAAGCCGTCTCCCTCTGTGTCGTCCATGTCCTTTTTTTCCACCCAGTTGTCTTCGGGAAGGGGATCAGAAAGAACAACCTCAAATTGGAAGTTAGGGAACTCTTTTTCGATTTGACGGAAGTCATCGATATAGAACAATTCTCTCTTAGATCGTCCACCATACCAGTAGGTTACTTTTCTACCTGTTTTCAAAGTATGGAATAAGTGGAATAAGTGAGATCTCATGGGTGCCATACCTGCACCACCACCGATGTAGATCATTTCAGCATTGGTCTCCTTGATGAAGAATTCACCGTAAGGACCAGAGATAGTCACTTTGTCACCGGGCTTTCTTGAGAAAACATAAGAAGAACAAATACCCGGATTCACATCCATCCATGCGTTTTTGTTTCTATCCCACGGAGGAGTAGCAATACGAATGGTAAGCATCACTATGTTTCCTTCAGCGGGGTGGTTGGCCATCGAATAGGCACGGAAGATCTCTTCGTCGTTTTTCATCTTGAGATCCCAAAGACCGAATTTATCCCAGTCTTCTTTGAACTTGTCCGGCCCTGCAGGATCACTAGGGTCGGGACTGATGTCAATGTCTTTGTAATCCACCTCAACTTTAGGAACGTCAATCTGGATATACCCACCGGCTTCAAAATTCAGTGTCTCACCTTCAGGAAGCTTTACAATGAATGCCTTGATGAAGGTTGCCACGTTGTAGTTGGACACCACTTCGCATTCCCATTTTTTGATACCGAAAATCTCCTCAGGGATTTCAATGTCCATGTCCTGCTTCACCTTTACCTGGCAGGCTAGTCTTACATGCTCCTTTTGTTCGGTTCGGTTGAGGTGCCCCACTTCGGTAGGCAATACATCACCACCACCATCGGTCACTTTACACTTGCACATGGCGCAGGTGCCACCGCCACCACAAGCAGAGGGTAAAAATATTTTTTGCGCACTGAGCGTGCTGAGCAGAGTAGAGCCCGCTGAAGCCACTACGGGGTTACCCGAATCGCCGTTGATCACGATGTTCACGTCACCGGATTGCACGAGCTTGGATTGTGCAAAAAGGAGAATGAATACCAATAAAATAATGACCAGGGTGAAGGCGGCAATTGAAGTTATAATAATAAAGGACATTGCTTACTTGATTTTCTTGCTGTCTGTAATTAACGGCCACAAATATAAGTGAATAAAGAAGAAATTTTCAGCAACCTGCGGCCATTTTGGACATACTAATAAATAGCAAGATTTGATTGGCTCAAAGGACCAAAATCATACTTTCGGGTGAGAGTGCCTGTCTTAAATCCGTATAGATTTGAAGCAAACCAAAAACAAAACAATATGAACAGAGTCACTGGCATCGGGGGAGTATTCTTTAAATGTAAAGACCCCAATAAAACTAAGGATTGGTACGGAAAGCATCTCGGGCTCAATACCAACGACTATGGAGCCATGTTTGAGTTTCGATTGGCTGATGCTCCGGAAAAGACCGGCTACCTACAATGGAGCCCCATGGGCATAGATACCGAGTACTATGCGCCCTCCCAAAGTGAATTTATGATCAACTACCGGGTGGACGACCTGGAGGCGCTTCTAAAAGAGCTTGAAAAAGAAGGAGTGGAGATAGTGGGAAAGATGGAAGAATACGAATATGGAAAATTTGCATGGATCATGGATTCTGACGGCCATAAGGTTGAGCTTTGGGAGCCTGTGGATCAGGTGTTTGAAAATGACGACCTGGAAAAAACTAAATAGGCCTAGGTACAATCTCCTGCAAAACAAAAGCCCATCTGCCAAATGACTGATGGGCTTTAGGGTTTTTGACCATTGGGGTCAAGGTTTATCTTACGAGGATTCTACTTTCGATTTGACAATTTGACCTTAACTACCTATAAGATGACAGTAAGGTCGAAAAAGTTGCACAATTGATTAAATTTTTATCGGAAGCTGCACCTGGGTTTGTTCCCATGAGAAAATCACATTTGCACCGGCTTCTGATTCTATTATCTCTATGAGAAATTGATCCTGCATGTCTGACTTTTCTACCGGCACTTTTATGCGCAGGACGTCCAGGTCATAGTCAGGCTCAAAGTAGCCCCATTTTTCCAGATCCGTATTGAAGGCTACCGTCCACTCCTTTTGGTTGGGGATGGTGTACAGCCGATAGCTTCCCGCTCTCAACGTATTTCCGTCAATCACGATGTCCTTATTGAACCGGATGATTGTTGGCTCGTTTGCCCCGGTACGCCAGTATTGGCCGTAGGGCAAAAGATCTCCAAAAATCACTCGGTCTTTTCTAAACGGTCGACAATAATCAATCGTAATAGTGGTGCCTTGAGACGAAAACTCAGACTGGGCGGCAGGACTATGACTCCTGGTGGTAGCCATCACATATACGATGTAGGCAGAAAAGAGGATCACAACGACCCCTACTCCCCAAAGGATTTTTCTAAGCATGATTTGGTTTTATTGATTTTCATATGAATCGTCATAAATGGAGTAAAAGTTACATTGGCTCAATAAGAAATACCGTTTGCCCACAGGCACCCGATAGAACAATTACCAAAAAAATGCTTGGAATGTCTGATAATAGGATAATTTTGAAGCCCTAATAAATTGATTACATGCACGATTACAACACAGTACAAGAAAAGCTGACCCTCAGGGAATATGGTAGAAATATCCAGATGCTGGTGCAGCATCTCAAGACCATAGAGGACCCAAAGGAGAAAAGCAAAAAGGCAGAAACACTCGTCGAGCTAATGCGTCAGCTCAACCCTGCCATCAGGGATACCCCGGAGATCGCTCAAAAGATCTGGGATGATCTTCACATTATTTCTGAGTTTGAACTTGAAGTGGAGGGGCCATTCCCAAAGCCGGATAGCACCCTAATTACTAAAAAGCCGGAGAAGGTACCCTACCAGACCAATGAAATCGTGTTTAAGCACTTTGGCAGAAACATTGAACTACTCGTGGACAAGGCCATTACCCTGGAGGATAAGGAAGAGCAAGAGGCAGCTATAATTCATATTGGCAAGCTGATGAAGACGTTTTTCTCTTCATACAACAAGGACGTGATGGAGGACGATGTAGTCTATGCGAATATCCGTCAGCTGTCCAAAAATCAGCTGGACATCGATATGGTCAAGGTCAAGGAAGGAAATCTTTTCGAGCCTCAAAAGAAAGACAGACGAAACGACCGTGGTGACCGAAATCGTGGCAAAGGCCGCAACAAAGGAGGACAAAACAAACGCAGGAAAAATTAATGGCTTCTTTTAAGGTTACAGGTGGTACACCCCTAAATGGAGAGTTGGTGCCACAGGGTGCCAAAAATGAGGCGCTTCAGATTCTGTCGGCCGTATTGCTTACAGATCAGAAAGTAACCATCCATAAAGTGCCCAACATACGGGACGTCAACAAGCTCATCGAATTAATCGGCGAGATGGGCGTATCGGTCAATCAGATCAGTGAAGAGTCCTACGAGTTTCAGGCCGACCAGGTAGATATTCATTTTCTGGAAACGGAAAAATTCCGAAACATGGCTGCCTCACTGCGCGGCTCGATCATGCTGCTGGGGCCACTTCTGGCTCGATTTAAAAAAGGAAAAATTCCTCAGCCGGGTGGCGACAAAATAGGTCGGCGCAGGCTTGATACTCACTTTATAGGGTTCCAAAAACTGGGAGCGGAGTTTACCTACGAAAAGAAAACGGGATACTATAATATCGACGCTTCTCACCTCAAGGGGTGCTACATGCTGCTTGATGAAGCCTCAGTAACAGGTACCGCCAATATCGTGATGGCCGCCACTATGGCCCAGGGCACCACGACTATCTACAACGCTGCATGTGAACCTTACCTACAGCAGCTATGCAAAATGCTCAACGCCATGGGTGCTCGTATCTCCGGCATCGGATCTAACCTGCTCACTATAGAGGGGGTAGATCAGCTCGGAGGCACTACCCACACCATGTTGCCGGATATGATCGAGATCGGCAGTTTCATAGGTCTTGCAGCCATGACTGCTTCAGACATCACCATCAAGGATGCTGGTATTGAGCACCTGGGTATCATTCCTGATATTTTTAAGCGGTTGGGTATAAAAATGGAATTTAAGGGTGACGACATCCATGTCCCGGCCCAGGATTCATACGAAATTGAAACGTTTATTGACGGATCGATCATGACGATCGCCGATGCCATATGGCCGGGTTTCACACCGGACTTATTGAGTGTAGCATTGGTGGTGGCTACACAAGCCAAGGGTACGGTGCTCATTCATCAGAAGATGTTTGAAAGCCGCCTGTTCTTTGTCGATAAGCTCATCGATATGGGCGCACAGATTATATTGTGCGATCCGCATAGGGCCACCGTGATAGGTCTGGATAAAAAAATTCCCCTTCGTGGGATACAGATGACTTCTCCGGATATCCGGGCAGGTGTATCTTTGTTGATAGCAGCATTATCCGCAGAAGGTGAGAGCATCATCCATAATGTGGAGCAGATTGATAGAGGATATCAAAATATAGATTTGAGATTGAATGCGATAGGTGCAAAAATCGAACGGATCTAATTGAGAAAAATGAAAAAAGCCGGCATATTCATGTTCTTTGTTTTAGGACTGATCTCCTGCAAAGAACAAAAAACTTCTTATCAACCTTTAGAATTAATTGGCCTGTATCAACTTGACTCTCTGCACGGCCTAAAGTTTGACCTGAGCGGGATTGTCAAAATCCAGGATTCGGTCTATATCATTGCGGACAAGCCCTGGAATAAGTTTTTGTACCAGATTGCCTTTGGGGAGAAGACCTTTATGGTGACTAAGAAAGTGAATCTGAGCCTGAGCGAAAAGCTGGACCTGGAGGGAATAGATCATTGCAACGGCACGACCTATATGGTCAATGAAAGACAGGGTATAGCCTATCAATTTGAAAGCCCTGATTCTATCTCGGAGATGAAGATAAACTTCGATTCGGTTAATCAAAACCCAAAGACCTGGGGCAACTCAGGTTGGGAAGGCGTAGCGTCAGACTGCCAATCAGGAAAGGTTTATTTGATCAAAGAACGCGAGCCACGTAGCATTTTTGTAATTGATGCTCAATCGAACAAAATCATTGATTCCTTTTCAGTACCCGAAAAAGAGAGCAATGATTTTTCAGACGCCAAGTTTGAAAAAGGACATTTGTATGTCATCGAACGAAACGGAAATTACCTGGCTAAAATTGATCCCGAATCCAAAGAAGTAGTGGCCAAATATCACTATCGCGACGTAGCCAGCCATCCTAATGGTAAGCTGTACGGCCCTACAGAGTATGGTATGGGCGAGGCACTGCTCCTTACAGAAGATGAGATATGGATCGGTCTTGACAACAATGGACTCAAGGTCACAGATCATGCACAATCGACCTACGGCATGAGTGGCAAGTCACCCGTGATCCTTAAGTTTAGACGGCCGGAGGGTTTCTAGCATTTCCAGTATTTTTGAGGCATGGCAGCCCTCGACGAATTCTTAGACCTTTTTTCGGACGCATTTCGCAATGAGCAGTTTGTACGACTCACACTGAGTAAACCCAGGCCTGCGTCTGCGGAACTCAAAAACGTCTATGTCAAACCAGTCTCACTTAAAGGTGAGATACAGCAATCCTTTACTTATCGGTACAAGACCCGGGATGAAGTCAAAAACCTTCCTCCGCAGGAGGCTTATGCCAAAATAGAGGAGCTACTGGGTGAGCAGTATTTAAATGCGGTGCTGATGACCTCTGAGGGCAACTTTGAGCTGAGAACCAGCAAAAAAGGAAAAGCTACGCTCATTCGTCAGAAAGGGGGCAAGGCCAAAAAGGAAGTTGCCCACGACCGGCAAAAAAACAGGCTAATCGATAGTAACATCCCTTTTCTTACGCACCTGGGCGTATCTGACACCTCAGGAAAAGTCATTCCTAAAATGGCCGACAAGTATCGTCAGATCAACAAATTTCTTGAGATCATGGAGGGGCTGATCAACGACATTGATCAAAAAAAGCAACCAATACATATTGTAGACATGGGCAGTGGAAAGGGATACCTGACCTTTGCCCTCTATCACTATCTGACATTCACTAAGCAGTGGGAGGTGAAAGTGACGGGTGTGGAACTAAGGCCTGAACTTGTGAAGCAGTGCAACGAAGTGGCCGATAAATGTGACTATAAGGCTTTGCAATTTGTATCGCAGCGAATAGAAGAATTTGACAATCAGGGGATCGACCTGCTCATTGCATTACATGCTTGTGATACGGCTACCGATGATGCCATTGCGAAAGGCATTTTGGCGAAAGCTGAGCTAATCGTCTGTGCACCTTGCTGCCACAAGCAGATCCGCCAGCAGCTAAAAGGCAAGCCACAATCCAATCCTATCTTAAAACACGGTATATTTAAAGAGCGCCAGTACGAAATGGTGACGGATGCCATCCGTGCACTGATCCTGGAGAGAGAGGGCTATGATTCAAAGATTTTTGAATTCGTATCCAACGAGCACACTCGAAAGAATGTGATGCTCGTGGGAGTCAACAAACACCGACCCAAAAAAGAGGCTGATGCCCAGCTCCAATCCATTAAAGATGAGTTTGGAATTGAGTTTCAGCAATTGGAGAAATTGCTTTAGAACTTAAACCTTACTTTGATGAAAAACCATTACCTGCCGCTACTGATGACAATTTTGGTTTGCACAAATCTGTTGGGCCAAAACAGCATCATAGACAGCCTCAACAATGAACTATCACTTGCTTCGACAGACTCGAGTAAAATTAGAGTCCTAAATAGTCTTGCGAAAGAGTTCTTCAGGATAGACCCACCAAAGACACAAGAGTATGCTACCAAGGCATTGCAGCTGAGTGAGAAAAACGGGGATTCCCTGGGTATTGGTGAGTCCAACAGGATGATGGGTTTTTGGTATGAATCTCAAAATCAAAACGATAGCGCATTTTATTACTATGAAATAGCTCTCGATATTTTTCGCAAACAAAATTATCTGCTAGGTCAATCCGATGCTACCAATGACCTGGGGGCACTTTATTATCGTATCAGTGATTTTGATAAGGCGGCAAGCTATCTGAAAGAATCCATTGCCATCAATGAGAAATTGTCAAACGATTTTGGGGTTGCCAGGGCCAATTTTAACCTCGGAAATCTATACTCGGATCAGGGAAAGTGGAAGGAAGCCAAGGCGGTATTTGAAGAGTCCAAAGTTGTTTTTGACCGACTGGAACACCTGACGGGCCAAACAGTCTGCTTGGTCAGCCTGGGTATCGTACTGAAGGAGCAAGGGGACCACAATAAGTCCCTGATTATGTACGACAGTGCCTTGATCATCGCCAATGAGCTTGGCAACAAGTACATGCTTGCCAAAATACACAACAACATTGGAGTCGTGTATGAGCTGAAAGCCAAAATGGCTCTTGCAATCGAAAATTATCACAAAAGTCTGGCTCTGTACGAAGAGTTGAACAATGCTGAGGGCCAGTCTGAAACCTTTGATAATATCGGGGTGGTATATCGCCAAATGGGTGAACTGGAGACCGCTAAGGATTATTTTCTAAAAGCTCATCAGACAGCGGTAAAAACAAATTCACCTTTTGACCGGGCTCTGACCCTCAACAACCTGGGGAGCGTTAGTAGCGATTTGGGGGATCCCGTCGAGTCGATAAGGTACTACAGGATGTCATATAATATCACCGATTCCCTGAAAAGTGACTGTGGATTTGAAACGGCTGCATGTGGAATTGGATATGGGTATTTGAGTATTAATCAGTTGGACTCGGCAGAGAAATACCTTCGCAGGTGTTATGTTGCTTCTGGTGAGTGTAACAATCCAACGGTTAAAACCTATGCAGCTCAGAAAATGTCTGTTCTCCTGGAAAAAAATGGGAGGGCCGTGGAAAGTCTGAAATATCTGAAAGAAAGCTATGATCTGGCCACCAAACACGATTATCAACTGGAGTTGAAAACCGCAAGTTTTGAGCTGTACAATTATTATAAACAACGGAATAGGTACGAACTGGCACTTCGTTATCACGAGGAGTTTCAGCGAACGAGCGACTCTATTTTTAACGAGTCGTCCACTAAAAAAATAGCGAACCTGGAGGCTCAGTTCGAATTTGACAAGGAAAAGCAGGCCATGACCAATCAAATCGACCTCCTGGCTGCCAACAACAAAATCAAGGACCTGGAGCTTCAAAGCAAGCAAAACCTGCTGGCGGGAATTGGAGCCTCTTCAATTCTGATCATCCTTGTGCTCATCGGGTTTTATAGCCGAAGAAATTATAAAATCAAGGCACAATGGGCCGAAGAGAAAGAAGAGCAGCAAAAACAACGATTTAAGTCGGTGATAGAAGCGGAAGAAAAAGAACGGAAGCGCATTGCTCAGGAGCTGCATGACGGTCTTGGCCAGTTGCTCTCTAGTGCCCGACTCAATGTCTCGGCCATGGAGGATAATTTTTCTGAACTGGTGATCAATCAATGGAAAAATAGCATCAAGCTCATCGATGATGCCGTGGATGAAGTACGAACCATCTCGCACAACATGATGCCCAACGCTCTAGTGACCATCGGGTTTGAAGCGGCCTTGAAAGAGCAAATACATATCATCAATGAAGCAGGGCAAATAACCGTCCATTCTACCTTTCCGGATCACGCCATTGACATCAAGGAGTCGGAGGCCATTGCAATCTATCGAATCATTCAGGAGATCCTGAACAATGCCCTTAAGTACTCCGAGGCGAAAAATATCTGGATTGATGTACAGGGTTCCGGGAATCTTACCATCAAAATCAAGGACGACGGAAAAGGGTTTGATACGGCCAGTATGGAGTCCTCATCGGGTATAGGATGGAAGAATATCCAGTCAAGGATTGAGATTTTGAATGGGGAATTGTCTGTCAAATCGGATATTGGGGCGGGATCTGAAATTCAATTAAAAATGGCCGTATGAGTGAAACTGTACGCATACTGATCGTAGATGACCATCAGATGTTTATCGATGGGATCAAGTCACTGTTGATCGGTCAGGATCGGTATCAAATCGTTGCTGAGGCCAACGACGCCAGGACTGCCTTGGAGCTGATGGCCAGCGAAACCTACGATATCTTGATTAGTGATCTGAGCATGCCCGAAATGTCGGGAACAGAGCTGGTGAAAGAGGTGAAAACAAAATACCCTGACACCAAGGTGCTGGTGCTCTCGATGCACAACAACCGGGAAACAGTGGGTGAGATCCTCATGACTGAGGCAGAAGGGTACATTCTGAAAAACACAGGAAAGAAGGAGCTGTTGGAAGCGCTGGATCGGTTATCAGACGATGGTACGTTCTACAGCAAGGACGTGATGGCCCTGATGTTTGAGCGGATGAAGAAGGAGAGAAAAATTGAGGCTGCCACCAAATCCCTTACAGAAAGGGAAATCGAGATTCTTCAGCTAATCGCCCAGGAGTACTCCAGCGAGGAGATCGCAGATAAACTTTTTATTAGCCGTAGGACGGTGGACACGCACCGCAAGCATATTTTTCAAAAGACGGAATGCAAGACCCTCGTCGGTCTCATCAAATATGCCATCCGCAATGAAATCGCTAAGCTGGAGTAGTGGGGTATTCCTTCAGGGTGTTTTTGATTTGCTGAATATGTCGCTGGTTATGGGCGATCACAAATCTATAGGCGTCTCCAAGGTTGAGTGGAACTAGCCTACCTAAAAATGTCGGCACTTTGTTCTTGTTCAGTTCCAGGGCACGACTCTTCTCCAGACAATGAATCATTCGGTCTTGATCTTCCAAAAACCTATTGGTCGTATCATATAAGGCAGTGACCGTTGGTCGGAGTTTTTGAAAGGTCTTCATGCGGTTGGGGATTGAACCGTCCTCCTTAGGTTTGATTCCTTTGACGAATAGATTACCAAGTAGCCCGGATTTGAATGGTCTGCCCGAAGATGGAGTGCCGCTCTTTAGCTTTTGCTCAAACTGAAACAAGTAGTGTGCATCGGCGATGTTCATGTGTTCAATGCATTCAAGAGCACTCCACACATCAGGACCCGGCTTATAGTTGAGTTCTTCTTCGCTTAGATGCGAAAAGCTCTCTACTTCTGATTTGAGAGCCTGGGCATCCTTAATCAGTTGGTCTATGAGTTGATCTGGGTTCATCTATCAGGCGGACTTTTCATGGCGAAATTACCCATACAGGCTTTTCAGACCTAGTCATCACCACAATTCTTTGCCTTATATCCGTAATGCTACGGATACAATTTCACTATCGATTGGGATTTACTTACTGCGCTCAGCAAGAGACCTTTGAATTATGTTTAAAATAAAAATTTACTTACCATGAAAAAGATTATAATACCAGTCCTGATCTGCCTGGTATGGCAGGTCAAGGCTCAGTCCGAACTCCCGAAGTTTGCACCGTCACCAGATAAAGTAAAAGTTAAACTGGATATGCCTTTAGAAGGTCGTGCCTATAAGAATGGCTCTGGCTATGCACTGAATCCAAAAATGCTGGATGAAATGCCAAAGAAGGTTGCATTGGTTTCTTTTTACACATTTGACCCTGGTTTTACCCAATCCTATTCTACTTCGACCACAGTAGGAAATATTAAGACTACCAGAACTACTACCATCAAGCGAAATAGCGGAGGGAATGCGGGCGTAATTGCTCTGGGTTTTTACTATGAGGCTATAGATCTGCTCAAGGAGGATTTTCAAAAAATGGGAATGCAGCTAATGGAACCGGAAGAATTTCTTGATAGTGAAAAGAAAAAGGAAGTTTATAATTCCTTTAGGGTTGAGCAATCGAAGTTCAATGCAGCTGTCAATTCATTACTGAATAACCCTACAGGACATGCTTCAGTCTACGCTTATCCGGATAATTACAAAGTGATCAATGTTGATAATGAGCCTTTTGCAAACTATACCAAGAAAGGAATGTTTCCGGTGTATAAGTCCGAGGTATCGGATAGTCAGCTTTGGACAATGTCCAAATGTGGAAAGGAAGTCTCATCGATAAATGAGCTGACAAAGGCATTGGATGTCGATGCGGTCGTTTTCTTTTACTCGACTATCTACGTACCCAAGGACGGAGAGATTATCCTAAATAATGTAAATCTGCTGATGTTTGGGCCTAATCCACAGCCTGATAAGGTCGGTAAATTCAACACTTTTCCGGGTCAAATGTATATCGGAACACGCGTCAATGTAGGAGTACCTATACTAAAGGTTCACAAGAAAAAACCAGAGACTGCAGCGCTGGACTTTACAGGATACGGAAATATCGTGAAGGCCATGACCGACAGAATTGATGCATACTTTACCAAAGCATTCGCTAAGAAATGACAGGGCCTAGCCTTAAGTTGTAGAGATGGACCAAAAATCCTGAATAGTACAGGTAAGTAAGGCCCCGACCGAGAGGTTGGGGTTTTTCTTTTCATAAAAATGAACGAACAAGTGATAGTGTGACCACTTTTCTTAGATTTGTTGATTTCTTGCAATCGACACATTCTACTCTATGCAACAGGTCAATGAATTCATGCTCCTGCTCGACAGCTACATTGGGAGCGCTGCCTGGTTTCCTTATGTACTACTCGGCACGGGACTTTTCTTCACCATCTATCTCAAGTTTCCCCAAATCCGCTACTTCCGATTTGCCCTCAAGGTAGTCAACGGGAAATTTGATAAGGCGGAGGACGAGGGAGATACTTCACATTTCCAGGCCTTGGCCACAGCCCTCTCGGGCACAGTAGGGACAGGAAACATCGCAGGAGTCGCACTAGCCATTCACGTGGGAGGGCCTGCAGCCCTGTTTTGGATGATCATGACAGCCGCAGTGGGGATGTGTACTAAGTTCGTTGAGGTGACCCTTTCACACAAGTACCGTGAAAAAGCCGCAGACGGTTCTATGGCTGGTGGGCCGATGTACTACATGAAGAACAAGCTGGGGCTGGGTTGGCTGGCAGCTATTTTCGCAGTAGCGACTGTGTTTTCTTCATTCGGTACGGGTAGCCTTCCGCAGATTAATAACATCGCCACATCAATGAAATCCACCTTCGGGATCGAGCAATGGATCACTGGGGCGGTTCTGGCCATCTTGTTGGCCTTGGTGATTGTTGGAGGAATCAAACGGATCGCCAAAGTGACGGAAAAGCTGGTGCCCTTCATGGCAGTAATGTATTTCCTGGGTGCATTGGCCGTGATCTTTTACAACATTGAAAATGTAATACCCTCATTCATTTCGATATTCTCGCACCTATTCTCAGGCACGGCTGCAACAGGCGGGTTTCTTGGAGCTTCGATAGCCTATGCATTCAACAAAGGAGTGGGGCGTGGTTTGTTTTCCAATGAAGCAGGCCAGGGAAGTGCACCCATCGCGCATGCTTCTGCTAAGGCACATGAACCGGTTTCTGAGGGTTTGGTGGCCATTCTCGAGCCATTCATTGACACCATCGTGATTTGTACTGTTACAGGACTTGTGCTCCTGTCTTCCGGAGTGTGGAACCAAAAATTTCAAACGGATTTTGATCGATCCGATCTCTATGTTTTTGAGCGAAGTGTAGACGTTGATAGCCAGGAAGGGAAAGGATTGATTCTGGAACATGTCCAGGGAGAGGCCGAATCCTCATTTTTCACTGGTGAGCTAACGGTGGAAAACGGAGAAATCCAAAACGAATTATTGATCGTACACAATCGATCCATTGCAGAAGGAGTGGAGGTTAAGAAAAAGAAAAAGCCTTACACAGGTACCCTGAGGGTAACAAACGGAAAACCTGAAGCTAATTTTACCTTTTCGGGCAAATCACTCGTCCATAGTGCACCTCTGACGATAGAGGCCTTCAAAAAAGGATTCTTTGGATCCTGGGGCCAATACATCGTGGCACTGGGCATTTTGATGTTTGCGTTCAGCACAGCCATATCCTGGTCCTATTACGGGGATAGGGCGATGACCTTTTTGTTTGGGGTCAAGTCGATCCTGTACTACCGAATCGTCTATGTCATTGGATTCTTTTTAGCAGCGATCACGGATACTACCATTATCTGGAATTTTGCAGCGATCACTATTGCTGTGATGACGTTGCCCAACCTGGTAGGTATTTTCTTCCTTCGAAAGGACATGAAATCCACAGTGAATCAATACTGGTCAGACTTCAAGAAGGAATGGCCTGATGAAAAAACTCCGGAGTAAAAGAAAAAGCCCCTCTACTATCGGGGCTTTCTCAATTGGTTCGGAAGTACCAAAAATCAAAATCTATTTCGAAAACTATTTTTCTGGATCGCGTGAAGCCCAAACGAAAGTGTTGAGCTCTATGGGAACTACATGCTCGGGGCCGTGAAACCATTCCTCTATCAGAAGAAACTGCTCCTGGTGAAACTCATTTCGATACCCCAGCATAAAATATTCTACTCTTTCCTTGCCGCGCTTGAAGCTTAGCTCATAAACGGAAATGACATCTTTGTCATTCTTAAAATTCTTGATCACCTCTGCGATGACCTCAGGCTGTGCATGGTGGGCCTTACTTTCCCACATGTTGCCTTGCTCGTCGAATGCCCGTACGCTCACCACCGCACCCTGCAAGCCATTGTTGTTTTCCTGAGTGACGATAAACTGCTCGAAATCAACCAGTCCGGGTTGGTGCTTAAATTTTCCGGAATAATTTTGAGCGAGGGCACTGCTACAGGCAGATACTATCAGAAGTATGTAGATAGGTGCTTTCATGATCAATCAGTTTAAAGGTTAATGGACTTCAAAGGAAATGCAGTCCCGTGAGAGATGACAATCCAATCGATGAACTGCAGCGATCTGTCGATCTAATTGGCCGACCTATTTGAATAGTGATATTCTACCCCGTAATAATCAAAAATTGTCAGGGAGCCACCAGATTACCTGAATAAGAAATAGAATTGCGATAACTGCTCGTAACCGTAGCGCGCGCACTTCCTGCACCGGTGATACTTACGTTGAAGTTAAACGATTCTGTCCCGTCACCCTTCGTCTTAAACCTGACAAAGGCCTGGCGTTTCTTTTCTTTGTATTTAACAGAATAGTCTGAGATAGATCCGGAGAACTTTATGCCGCCATCTGCACCATAGCCACCTACCTGTACAACTCCAAAATAAGGTAAATCTGCAGCGCCGGTCATTGAGACTGTATCAATTGATAAGGTGTAAGTATTTCCGGTCAATGAGACCCTTCGCCCTTTTTGTGTGTCTGCCCAATCAAACTGAAATTTCAATTGACCTGAATCGATCAGTTTTTTCGTTTCTACAAATTCTTTTGTGGCTTTCTCTTTTTTCTGTCTCTTCTTCTCCTTCCTCGATTGAGCAAAAGACAATGAAGTTGAGATGATGATAAGCGATAAAATGAGGGTGATTCTTTTCATAATAGTTGGCTCCATTTGCTGAGTGAAATTTAGCAGCTTTCCTTCCGTTTAGGAAATGTATCCAACGTTTGATCCCATTTAGAATGCTAAGGATTCAAAATCTTAAATCAATTTTTCTTTATTAAAAAGAAATATCTAAATTTGCGGACTTATTTTCCCAAAAAGAAAATGAAAGCGAATAGAGACTTTCAAATTGATATCTATGGGCTTAAAAACGGAACCCATGAATATGAGTTTGAGTTTAGTCCCAAGCTCTTTGAAAATTTTGAGAATAGACTGATTGATTCGGGCAGTGGTATCTGCAGAGTTGAGTTGATAAAAAAAGAAACCATGATGGAGTTAAATTTCTCCATTGAGGGATCTTTCGAGCTTACCTGCGACCGAAGTACGGAGAAGTTTGATTATCCGATCCGGTTGTCTGAGCACCTTATCATCAAGTACGGTCATGAATTTGACGATAGTCGAGATGACTATTGGGTGATCCCGGATACTGAGCAAAGCATCAATGTTGAGCAAGTGCTTTACGAATATTTGACTTTGGCAGTACCGATGAAAAAGCTTCATCCGAGGTTTGCTGAGCAGGAAGAGGATGATGAGGAAGAAGAATGGGTCTATTCATCGGAAGATATAGAAGAGGAGGAAGAAATAGAAGATAACGAAGTGGATCCGCGTTGGAATGCACTCAAGAATATTAAAAATTTAAATTAGAAAATTAAGAGACGATGGCACATCCTAAGAGAAAGACATCAAAGCAAAGAAGGGACAAGAGAAGGACTCATTATAAGTCTGAAGCTAAGAACTATGTAGTATGTGCGACTACTGGAGAAGCACACCTGCCACACCGTGCGTACTGGCATGAGGGCAAGCTCTACTACAAAGGAAAAGTGGTAATGGAGAAAGAGGTATTGGCTTAATAAATACCGTCAAAAAAATAAACGCAAAGTCTGCCCTTGGGCAGGCTTTCTGTTTTTACGAGCAGATCACTTTTTTTTGATCAAAATCGCTAAATTGCCGCCCAAACACTTACCATGCATTTCAGGATCAACCAGATCGGAAAAATTAACACAACTAGATGACAAAAATTAAAGCAGCCATTACCGGTGTGCATGGCTACGTACCGGATTATGTCCTGACGAATGCTGAGCTGGAGACCATGGTCGAAACCAGTGACGAATGGATCACCACCCGCACAGGCATCAAGGAGAGAAGGATTATCAAGGAAGAAGGTGTAGGCACGAGCATCATAGGTGTAGAATCGTGTAAAGGCCTGCTCGAGAAAACCGGTACAGATCCAAAGGACATCGATTTGATCATATGTGCCACGATCACACCGGACATGCCCTTTCCGGCGACCGCCAATCTGGTAGCCGATGAGATAGGAGCCACGAATTCTTTCAGCTTTGATATGGCAGCCGCCTGCTCAGGGTTTTTATATGCTTTGGCTACCGGAGCGCAGTTCATCGAAGCGGGCACCTACAAAAAAGTAATCGTAATCGGGGCGGACAAAATGTCCTCGATCATCAACTACGAAGATAGAACTACCTGCATCATCTTTGGCGATGGTGGTGGTGCTGTCTTGCTTGAGCCGAATGAGGACGGCTATGGTATGCAAGATGCGATCCTTAAGACCGACGGCTCTGGGGCAGAATACCTGGGTATGCCGGGTGGAGGTAGTAGAATGCCTGCAACCGTCGAGAGTGTAAAGGCCAAGAAACATTATGCTTTTCAGGAGGGATCGGCAGTTTTCAAGTTTGCTGTGACCAACATGGCAGATGTGTCCGCAGAGATCATGGAAAAAAACAATCTCACTGGAGATGATATCGCGTGGCTAGTACCTCACCAGGCCAACAAAAGAATTATTGATGCTACTGCTCGCCGCATGGAGATCAGCGACGAAAAGGTGATGATCAATATCGAAAAGTACGGAAATACCACCAGCGGTACCCTGCCGCTGTGCTTGTGGGATTATGAAAATCAACTCAAAAAAGGAGACAATATTATCCTGGCTGCCTTTGGCGGAGGATTTACATGGGGATCTATTTATTTGAAATGGGCGTACGACCCTAAATAAAAACTTTCTAGTATGGCAACTACAGCAGATTTTAAAAACGGGATGTGCATTGAGTACAACAACGGATTGTACTTCATCACAGAGTTTCAGCATGTCAAACCCGGGAAAGGTCCGGCCTTCGTCAGAACTAAGCTGAAAAATGTAAAAACCGGAAAGGTCATCGACAATACTTTTACCGCAGGGCACAAAGTGAACACTGCACGTATCGAGCGCAGAGCCTACCAGTTTCTCTACAAAGATGACATGGGGTACAACTTCATGGATAGCAACACCTACGAGCAGGTAAATATAGAAGAAGCATTGATTGATGCCCCCCAATTCTTAAAAGATGGTCAGGAAGTAGAGGTGATCTATCATGCAGAGGAAGAAACCATCCTTGGATGTGAGCTGCCTCAGCACATAATAGTAGAGGTGACCTACACGGAGCCAGGACTCAAAGGAGACACTGCGACCAACGCATCAAAACCGGCAACCACAGAAACTGGAGCTGAAATTCAGGTACCGTTATTTGTAAATCAGGGAGACGTGGTGAAGGTTGAAAGCAAGACGGGAAACTACGTTGAGCGGGTAAAGAAATAATCGAGCTTTTGTTTAGCGAATTTTATAATTGCACTAATAAATTAAATTTGTATTCCACCTACCTAGGGATCTAAAAAACTAGAATTATGAAAATCAAAGAAATCCGGGATCTTATCGACTTTCTGTCAAACTCCGGCTTGGAAGAGGTCAACATAGAGACTGAAGAGTTCAAAATAAAGGTTAAAAGGAGCAACGATACACAGATCGTTGAGCAAGTAGCGGCTCCTGTGGTACAAACAGCTCCTGCTCCTGCTCCGGTACCTGCTGCCGCGCCGGCACCAGCACCAGCTGCTGCTCCCGCTGCCGCCCCTGCACCAGCCGGAGGGAACCATGTTGACATCAAATCACCAATGATTGGAACCTTCTATGACTCTCCTAATCCTGAGTCTCCTGCATTTGTAAAAGTTGGTGACAAGGTAAAAGCCGGTCAAACAGTGTGCATCATCGAGGCTATGAAACTCTTCAACGAAATCGAATCTGAAGTTTCAGGAACGGTTGTTGAAATTTTGGTTGACAACTCACAGCCGGTAGAATACGACCAGCCATTATTCAGAGTTGACCCCTCATAAATCCTCCATTTAAACCCATAAAGCGTGTTTAAGAAAATATTAATTGCCAACAGGGGTGAGATTGCTCTACGAGTGATCAGAACCTGTAAGGAAATGGGCATCAGCACTGTGGCGGTTTACTCCACTGCTGATAAAGACAGCCTGCATGTACGATTTGCCGATGAGGCCGTCTGTATTGGACCTGCTCCGAGTAACAGATCTTACCTGGATATAAAGCAAATCATCTCTGCTGCGGAAATCACCAACGCAGACGCGATCCACCCGGGATATGGTTTTCTGTCTGAAAATGCAGAATTCTCACGTGTATGTGAAGAATATAACATTAAGTTCATCGGGGCAAGTGCCGAGATGATCAACAAAATGGGTGACAAGGCTACTGCCAAAGACACCATGAAAAAAGCGGGCGTACCGACCATTCCAGGGTCAGACGGCTTGTTGAGCTCTGTGGCTGAAGGCAAGAAAATTGCCAAAGACATCAAGTACCCTGTGATCCTAAAGGCAACTGCTGGAGGTGGTGGTCGTGGTATGAGGATCGTCAAAAAAGAGGAAGACTTTCAGAAGGCCTGGGACGATGCACGTACCGAGTCGAAAGCTGCTTTTGGTAATGATGGTATGTACCTCGAAAAGTACATAGAAGAGCCTCGCCATGTGGAAATCCAAATCATTGGAGACAAGCGCGGCAAGGCATGCCACTTGTCAGAAAGGGATTGTTCAATCCAGAGAAGACACCAAAAGCTGACGGAGGAAACTCCATCACCGGCATCGGTAATGACTCAGGAATTGCGTGAGAAAATGGGCGCCGCTGGAGTGCAGGCTGCAGAAGCCATCAAATACGAAGGAGCCGGTACGGTAGAATTCCTATTGGACAAGCATGGTGATTTCTATTTCATGGAAATGAACACCCGTATCCAGGTAGAGCACCCGATCACTGAGGAGGTCACCGATTTTGATCTGATCAAGGAGCAAATCAAAGTAGCTGCAGGTATCGAGATTTCGGGTAAAAACTACTTCCCTCAGCTTCATGCGATCGAATGTCGTATCAATGCAGAAGACCCTACCAAGGATTTTAGGCCATCACCCGGTAAAATCACAAACCTTCACCTGCCAGGTGGACATGGTGTAAGGGTAGATAGCCATGTGTACGCTGGGTACACCATTCCTCCCAACTATGACTCAATGATCGCAAAGTTGATCATCTCAGCTCAGACAAGGGAAGAAGCACTAGTGAGAATGAAGAGAGCATTGGAAGAGTTTGTGATTGAAGGAATAAAAACAACGATTCCTTTCCATATCAAACTGATGGAAGACGAGATATTCCAGTCGGGTCAGTTTACGACGGCCTTTATGGATACTTTCGATATGTCGGGGATCGAATAAGATTCTACCGAGACAATATTTATCTTAGCAACCATCCCGATTCATCGGGATGGTTTTTTTATGAATAAGCTCCTGATCATACTCTCTTTATGCTTTGGTCTTACCTCACAGGGTTTGGCACAAGAGCATATCAAAAAGAAAAAGGAATTGTCTCTTGGAATGGGGGCATCAAGCTACAACGGGGACCTGGGGGACGGTTATCAAGCGGGCTCCCTGATGGGATCTGTAGGTATTAAACTAAACAGTGAGAAGAGGCTCCATGGTAATTTTCACTTGATCTTCGGGGCAGTATCCGGCCAGGAGTTGGATTACCATTTCCCCGGTGATGAGGCAGCTACACCCAATACATACTTTAGCTCAAATTATTTTGGAGCTCATTATGAGCTCACGTTTAACATAGTCAATAAAGAAAAACTTAAGTGCTTTCTCTCACAGGGAGTGGGTTTCATCCGCTTTCAACCCAAAGATCAATACGGAGAAAAGCTGGTGGATCAGCCTGTCACCCGCGAATTTGGAGAGGACTACCGAAACATAGCCATCATCTTGCCTACGCATCTGGGAATTAGATACAAGCTAAACAATGGTTATTGGGTCGGGTTGCAAACGGGGTTCTTAAACCCCATGACCGACTATTTGGACAATATATCCAGGTGGGGAAATAAAAGTGGTAATGACAACATTTGGGATAATCGACTCCTTCTATTCATTCCAATAAAATTTTAATTGCAATTGTGGGGTCATGTTCCCTATTTTGTGGCATTACAAAAAAACTAAACAGCTCCACAGCATTGAGAATACAGTCCCTTTTTTTGCTGTTAATCTTTCTGGCCACTACATCTACGGACAGCCTGGCTCAGCTTAATGCTGGTGTTTTTTTTAGTAGGCTTCAGTCCGTCCTAAAGGGAGACAGCCGAACGGAAACTTTTGGGGTGGCTATTGGTCATCATGATTCTTATGCTGCCGGTTTAATTGTCGAAGCGCCGCTCACCGATGATGTCTACATCAGCTTTCAGCCCAGCTATAAGATCCACAGAATGTATCTGCTTGAAGAAGGCCCTGATATAGCTCCTTTTAGTGGTGATACTTTGCTTAGAAATGTTTGGATAAAGCAGGCGGATTTTGACATGCATGACCTTTCACTTCCATTATATATGAAAATCATATCGGACAATACCAGGTGGCAGTTTGTGGCCGGAATAGAAACCAACGTTCGTTTGGGGGGGCTTATAAAATTCACGGATCAACGCCCCAATGAAAAGACTAAAGATGAAGTTGGTTCTATCTCGTTTGCAGCGCAGGTGGGATTTGGCTATCGGTTCCGATTGTTGAAAAACACCTTTGCTGTGGATGCTATGTACACCCAGGGACTGAGTAATATTTCTACCAAAAGGGCAGTGGATCCGTTTTTTCCTGCTCGCATCAAGTTAAACTCAACAGAGCTAAGACTTACCTGGTTCTTACCACTCAAAAATTCCAGAATCATTGAAGATGAGTAAGATCAATACAGTACTCATATTGATTTTATGCTGTGGCCAGCTCCAGGCTCAGGAGGAAGAAAAATCTGCCTTGGAGTTTCCTAACCTCCAAGGTCAAAAGATGATCACCCTGTCCAACATGAGATCGGCCTTCAACAATTCGCAAGCTTATGTCAACCTCGAACTTGGCTACTCATCTATTTTTTCTACCCCGGGTATTGTCATTGGCGATTCACTCATCAACCAACTGACCAATGAACTTGTATATACAAGGCTTTCGTTCGTTTATCAGCAGAGGATCAAAGACTGGATTTCTTTTTATGCCAGGATGGAATACGGAGCCAGAGTTGGGACGGGAGTTGAAGCAGTACTCACAGAAGGAATCAATACCATTAGCTCAGGTGAGTTTGGTATCTCGTTTAAACTCTCGGAAGGAGAGAAACACAGGCTCAATGGGTACTTGAAACTTCATAATGTTGAAGCGGAATTGATTAATGTCAGAAGGTACATAACTGATGTCATAGAGGGCAATCCTTATGCTGCAGTAAAACAAAAGATCCCTGCACTCAATGCCGGGGGAGGATTGGCTTTGAGCACAGTACTGTTTCCGTATCTCGCCTTACACACAGATGCTCATCTGGCCTATGGAGAGACTCTAAATAGAAATGAAGAGACCTACCTGTACTTTTTGGCAGGAAACTTTGACCTTAAAACCGACGACTGGCTCAACATTCCTCTGTCCATAGGTTTTGGAGGTTCTGTCACCAATCTGGTTGGTATTTACTCATTGGAGGGTACTTATACCACGACACTCAACACCCGGCTGAACTATACCGGATCTGAGGACTTCAGCATCTCAATCGAGCTTTATAGCGGTCGTACGCCGGTTGCTCAGGGAAGTGCTATAGTAGACAGCTTTCATGTCAACGTATCAGGTGCTCAGATCAACTGTGTTTTTCACTTCTGAGTTACCAGAAGTGATGCACGTGAGGTTTGATCAGATCACCGTAGATTTTACTGACTGCTTGCAGCTTTGATTCAGAAAGGTCATCAATGGTCATTGATTGAAGGTTTTGACCGGCCTGACCTTGCCGGGAAGCTCCCGGGATGATACAGCTTACTTCTTCCCTTCTTAAAATCCATTTTAGGGCTATCTCTGCCAATTCCTGATTTGGAAAAGTATCTTTTAGCTGATCCACAGCATCTAGCCCAAGCTCATAGGGTACGCCCGAAAAAGTCTCGCCTTTGTCAAATAGCTCTCCATTGCGATTGAAGAAGCGGTGGTCGTCCTTGCCAAACTCAGTTGATCTTGAAAACTTTCCGGTGAGCAGGCCACTGGCTAGGGGTACCCTTACGATGATACCCACGTTCTTTTCCTGTGCCCGGTGAAAGAAGTACTCCTGTGGCCTTTGGCGAAACATGTTGTAGATGATCTGCACAGTGGTGACATTGTCATACTCTATGGCTTTGATGGCCTCCTCGACTTTTTCAACACTCACCCCCAGGTTCAGGATTTTTCCTTCGTCTTTGAGCTTATCAAATTCTTCAAAAATCTCAGGGCGATAGTATACCTCGGTAGGAGGGCAGTGAAGTTGGATTAGGTCGATGCAATCCAGACCGAGTCTCCTGAGCGAATCTTCGACATATTTGCGTAGCACTTGAGGTGTATAGCCTTCATTGACATGAGGGCTGATCTGACGCCCGCATTTGGTGGCGACGTAGATTCGGTGGCCGGCTTTTTTGACAGCCCTGCCTACAGCTGTCTCGCTTTCACCCATTTCATACACGTCTGCGGTATCGATGAAGTTGATGCCGGCATCTATAGCTTCGGCCAGGATGCTATCGGCCAACTTGTGGTCAAAGCCTGAGCCCCATTTGCCTCCGACCTGCCAGGTGCCAAGAGATATTTCAGAGATTTCAAAGCCGGTTTTTCCGAGTGTTCTGTAGTTCATGAGCATATATTTTATCAGTCAAATCTATAGAATAATGAATCCAAAACCGGACAGGATAGACACGGTGTACAGCATTAATATTATAATCCCGCATGACTTGTGGTAGCGGGAAAATAGTCTTAGATTAGAAAAAAATCTAACAACTATGAAAACATTCAAATCCACCAGCATTATATTTTTAGTTCTCATGTCCATGACCGCTATGGGCCAGACCAAAGAAGAGAACATCCGAAAGATTATGGAAGTAACCGGTATGGCACAAATGACCCAGCAGATCATGGATCAAATGGTAGCCATGCAAAAGCAAAACAATAGGGAAGTGCCCAATGAGTTTTGGGATGCATTTATGGCTAAGGTCGATACTAAAGAGCTACTCGATATGATGGTGCCGATCTATGACAAGTACTATACCGAAGAGGACATTGTTGCGCTACTGGAGTTTTATAACACACCTATTGGCAAAAAGACGATCTCTGTGACCCCTGCCCTGATGCAGGAGTCTATGATGGCGGGACAAACCTGGGGCATGAAACTCGCCGAGCAGATTGTCGCTGAAATGCAGAAAGAAGGCTACTAAAAAAACAAATTAAAAAATAGACAACTGTCTGTCGCTGGGTCTTCTGAACAGATCCAGATTATAGGCAGTTGTTTTTGTATTCAGCTTATATTTTTTTCGGGCCATCTCAAACATCTGGGAAATATTTGACGAATAGGCTCCCTCGCCAGACATCCGTTTCTTAAAACGACTGTCGTTCAACTGCCCCCCATGCAATTCCTTTACCTGGCTAAGTACCTTTTCCGCCCTGTCGGGAAAATGCCTGGTAAGCCAATCTTCGAAAATAGCGGGCAACACACCGTTTAGTCTGAGTATGGTGTAGTTGAGTGATTTGGCTCCATGATCCGCTACTCGCTCAGCCATCTCCATGATTTCCTGGCTATTGATTGCCGGTATGATGGGTGCCATCATCACGCTCACGGGGATTTTGGCTTTGGACAAAACAGATATGGCCTTGAGTTTTTGCTCTACAGATGAGGTGCGGGGCTCTAGTTGGTTCTTCAGTTGATTTTTCAGTGAGGTAATCGATATCACTACATGCACCAATCGCTCTCGGGCCAACTCGGTCAATAGATCAATGTCTCTAAGGATCAAAGCATTTTTTGTGATGATCCCCACAGGATGCCGGCAGTCAGCAAAAACTTTGAGCAGGCTACGTGTGATCTTGAGCTTTCGCTCTACGGGCTGGTAGCAATCTGTATTGCCTGACATCATGATGGGACTTACCTGCCATTTGGGACTGTTGAGCTTCCTCTCCAGTAGTTCCACCGCATTGGCTTTGACCAATACTTTGGTCTCAAAGTCAAGGCCTGCACTATAGCCCCAGTATTCGTGCGTATTTCGGGCATAACAGTACACACAGCCGTGCTCACAGCCTTGGTAGGGGTTCATCGAGTAGTCAAAGGGAAGGTCAGGGCTGGTTACTTTGTTCACTATTGATTTTGGGTGCACCCGAATGATCTGGGTTTTGGGAACATTATGATCCTCGTCAAACTGACGGGCAAACTCCAGGTAGTCCGGGTCGGAGTGAAAGCTGTTTTTTAGAAATTTGTTATCGGGGTTTACCTGAGCACCCCGTCCCTTTATATGCTGCATGGTAGTAAACTTGAACAACTAAATTTACTATATATTTTAGCTAATACTAAATATATTAGCTATTGATTGTTGGAACGGTCCAGTAAATTTTGGTCAATGGACTTTGAGGCTTTGGCTCCGAGCTTTTTCATTTTCTCAGCCCGATTGACCAGGTTGCCCTTGCCTTCGTAGAGTTTTTTGGCTGCTTCCACGTAGGTTTTTTGTGTAGTATCAAGCTGTCGACCGATTGACTTGATGTCCTCGACAAACGATACGAATTTGTCGTAAAGATTTCCCCCTTCGCGAGCGATCTCGATGGCATTTTGGTTTTGGTATTCCTGCTTCCAGATACTGGCGATCGTTCTCAAGGTAGCAATCAGGGTGGCCGGACTCACAATCACAATGTTTTTTGCATAGGCATCATTAAACAACTGGGGATCCTGCTGCACGGCAAGCGAAAAGGCCGGTTCGATCGGTACAAACATGAGCACAAAATCCAATCCCTCCACATCGTAGAGTTGCTGATAGTTCTTGTCACTCAATCCTTTCAGGTGCGTGCGGATAGACAAAAGATGTGCTTTGGCTTCACTTTCCTTTTCTGCTTTGTCATCGGTGTTGGCAAACTTCTCATAAGCCACAAGCGAAACCTTCGAATCCACGACTATACTCTTTTGATCAGGTAACTTGACGACCACATCGGGTTGAAATCGCTGGCCCTCTTCGTTGGTCATGGACTCTTGAATGAAGTACTCCCGTCCCTTTTCCAGTCCGGACTTTTCCAGGATGCTCTCTAGGATAAATTCCCCCCAGTTGCCCTGGGCCTTGGTGTCACCCTTCAGAGCTTTTACAAGGTTTTCAGCCTCCTTGGTGATTTTTTCATTGAGCTCTTTAAATCCAGAAATCTGCTCTTTAAGTGCTGAATTTCGTGCAATGTTTTCTTTGTTGGTTTCCTCTACACGTTTTTCAAAACTCACTATTTTATCCCCTAGTGGTTTGAGTAGCTCGCCCAACTGCACCTTGTTTTGATCTGTAAACTTTTTGCTCTTTTCTTCGAAGATGTCGTTGGCCAGATTTTTAAACTCCGCAGAGAATTTCTGGCGAATGCTTTCTAGTTCCTCTTTATGCGTTTTCAGGTTTTCATGGAGATTGCGATAGTTGGCCTCAAGACGGGTTTTTTCGCTGTTGAGGTGGAGAACGTTTTGCCGTTCTGTTTTTAGCTCCTCATTCAAATTTTTGAGATCACCGGTCAGGGCCTCTGATCTCTCCTTTTCGTACTTTACCTGCACCTCGAGCTCAGACTCACCCCCTTTTTGATATTTGAGTTTGGCGATGACCCAGGCCGCACCACCGCCCAGCACCAAGCCGATCAAAAGAAAAACAACACTATTCAATTCCATAAACGCAAATCTATTAATTCAGGGTCACTAAACCCGAGTCAATCAGTCTCCCAGCTTTTGCAGCCAGGCAAAAAATTCCATTCCCCAGGCCAGAGCGACATGCAGAAAAACTCCCCCCCAGATCCGGCGGGAGTAAAACGTCAAAATCCCTAGCAAATAGCCTCCGAAAGCCGAGCTGATGCACTCAGTCAATGGCTTGCTGAAGTGAAGAAATACATAAGAACCCACCATGGCCAGCACGGCATATCCACCGAGCACCCGGGCAAATCCCAGCACCAGAAATCCCCGAAAGAAGAGCTCAACGCTCAAAAAGCTTGACCCATAGACGATTTCATAAATAATCATCGTGACCCACTCGCTCATACCATGCTTTTCAGCGAAAGCTGCTCCACCTGACTTCTGATACCTTGGATAGTACTCGGCCAGGTCGTTAAAAAAAGATCCAATGGCCAATCCGACAAATACGACTGTCAGAAGCAGAAAGTACGGACGAAAATTGGTGCCCGTTACGGAGAGTCCGTACCAGTGTTTTTCAGTGTCTTTCTTTCTTTCGTAAAACCAGTAAAGCAGACAGACAAATACGCATGTGGTGATCAGCGGCCGCCCCCACCAGAGTAACTTTCGGGCATAAATTCTATCGATGTGCGGTAAATCTGCAACGAGCTGATGATGGAGAAAAAAACCTCGCTGGAAGCCGATGACAGTAAAGCCGAATAGGAACAGGAACCAAAATTCACGGGAGTTCACCCACTTTCTATTGATGTCAAATAAGTAAAGCAGGGCGCAAATCACAAGGAAGGGAAAGGCCATTTCCAGGCTCATCAGGGGCCACTTTGTCCACGTGCCGGTGTGTATCTGGATGTAGGATTTCTCCAGTTTCAGGGAAAAGTTGAAGTAGATGCAAACGCCCAAAAAAACCGCTACGAAAAGGTAGAGAAGTGTGTGGAAGTGATCTTTTTGAAACCTAACAAAGTACTGCCAGATGATTTTCATAGGTAAGGGATAGATACTGAGGCCTGTGTTTCAGTCGTTAACTATTTTGATAACTTCAAATATGTAACCCTATTTCAACAAAACGCTGAAAAACTCGGTATTTTTAGTTATCCTTGGATCGCGGCGCTATGGAGATAAGAATTCACACACTTTTTTTCTTTTTTTTACTCAGCACGTTCTGCAGTGCACAGGATATCGTCAATCCTGAACTGGCTCTGGGAGATGATGAGAATATAAATGACAAACTGGTAATCCTCTACGACCAATCCGGGGATCTGAAAATAGAAGACGTGATGCGTGACGAAAACCAACTCCGCTTTTCGTCTGATGTCGAGCTCGAGGGAAAAAATGTATACTGGGGAAAAATATCCTTTCATAACCACAACCCTATCGCTAAGACCTTCTATCTCTACATAGGGAAAAACGACTATATCGACACGTACTATGTGCAGGACGAACAGATCATAGATCATACGCGCAGTGGCTACATGGTGCCAGGAAGAGAAAAGGTGGTAGAAGGAGGCAGCTATTTTGTGCCTGTGCCCATCAATGCCCGGTCTACGCTGGATTTGTATGTGAGGATTCAGGAGGATCTGCATGAAAGCCCGGAGTTTGACCTCTACCTCAGCAAGAGTGAAAACTGGACCAAAACCATGGTTTGGTATTATTTTGAGGATGTCATCTTTCAGATACTACTATGGCTGGTGATCATCTACAGTCTCTACATGTACTCCACCACCAACATCAAAGACTATGCGCAGTATGCTGGCTATGTCTTTAGTCAGTCATTGGCCTTTCTGTTTTTTACTGGCATACTTAGGGAATTCTTTTTGAGAGGCAGTCCTTGGCTTACGATTTATTTTGTCCCGATAGCGCTTGCCTCGGCAGCAGTACATTGGTTTTTCATCATCTCCTTTCTCAACGTAAAGAAGCACTTTCCTCATCATGAGGTCAAGCTGAAGACTTTTATTCTGGGCAATGTTACCCTGTTTTTTATTGCTCTGCTGCTGGTGCAATTTACAGATGATATCAAATTACCATCCTATCTGGTACAGGGGACCGTAGCAGTCAATCTGGGGATAGTGATCTGGTTCCTGTTTCAGATTTACCAATCCAAGTACCCCATCGTCAAGTACTTCCTGTCCGGCACGATTTGCATGCTTTTACTGGCGGCTTTTGAGGTCATCACGTGGGATATCAATGACTCAACTGCATCGTATGCCAAATACGGTGTGGTGATCGAGCTGATCGTTTTTTCTTTTGGACTGTCGCATAAGAAGAAGCTGATCGAAGATGAGAAAAAACTGGCACTGGACAAGCAGATCAATCAACTCAAGCTCAATCAAAGCCTGGCCCAGTGGCAGAAAGAAGAGCTAGAGAAAATCATTGACAGCCGTACGGAAAAGATCAAGCAGAAAAACAAGATCCTCAAAAAGGCCATCAAGGATGCCAAAGAAGCAGCTAAGGTCAAGTCTGACTTTCTCTCGGTGATGAGCCACGAGATTCGAACGCCGATGAATGCCGTGATTGGGATGATCCACCTGCTGCTCAATGAAAGCCCCAAGAAATCACAAATTGAAAACCTCAAGACCCTGAAGTTTTCGGCAGAAAACCTGCTGGTGCTCATCAATGACATCCTTGACTACAGCAAGGTAGAATCGGGAAAAGTTCGGTTGGAAAACATCCCCTTTGACCTCAGGGAATTGACCAAGGGGATTGGGAATTCCTACGAGCTCAAGGCCAACGAAAACGGCATCAAGTTCAATATCCTGATCGATCAGAAGATACCACCTTCACTGAAAGGAGACCCTGCCCGGATCACCCAGATACTCAACAACCTGATTAGTAATGCCATCAAATTTACCCCTCAGGGCCGTGTCAAAGTGTTGGTCAACTTGGTCAACAAGGTGGCCGACAAGGTTAAAATCGAGTTTTCTGTGGAGGATACGGGTATCGGTATTTCAGAAGACAAACTCAATTTGATATTCGAAAGCTTCACACAGGCACATGCGGACACGAGTCGGGTATATGGAGGTACCGGACTGGGATTGGCCATTACCAAAAAGCTAATCACACTGTTTGAAAGTCAGATATTTGTGGAGAGCCAGGTGGGTAAGGGCACCAAATTCTATTTTTCACTGCTTCTGGAGGAAACCAGCGAGTCGCCTCTGACCGACGAAGAAGACAATACGGAGATATTCCTGACCATCAAGGACAAAAACGTGCTCATCGTGGATGACAACTACATCAACCTGATGATGGCCAAGAAGTTTATCGAAAAATGGGGAATGCGATGCGAGACGGTGCTTTCCGGCAAGGAAGCACTCACGGCAATATTTAATTCTGATTTTGACCTGATCCTGATGGATCTGCAGATGCCCGAAATGGACGGCTATGAGACAACAGCCACGATTCGTTCGCTCGACAGCCCCAATATCAACGAGATCCCGATCATAGCGGTGTCCGCAGATACGTATGAAAACGTCCACATCAAAATCGCTGAAGTGGGCATGACTGACTTTCTGTCCAAGCCTTTCAACCCTAACGAACTGCTGAACCTGGTATACAAATACTGCCCGGCCGCTGGCTCAAAAAAAGAAGCCTAGTGACAATTCACCCAGCCTAAATGGTGATTTTATACATCCTCGGTGGATACCCTACCATTACTTTTATCATTGAAACAAAAATGATAAGATGAAATTTTATTCCTCTCTATTTGTCGCTGCGATGTGTGTATTTCAAGCGACTGCTCAAAATTCACTACAGATCAAGGACGGTTATTTCCAAATGCAAGGATTGGATGTGACGGTGTTTAGTGACATCTATCCTGATGGCCACCAGACCGGTGTGACGGTGATCCATCATGGGGTTCGTACCGCTGCGAATGGTGATCTTCGGCTGGAGATTTCTCCGGGGCAGTGGTCACCCGTGCCCAAGGGAGGAAAGGCGAGTATTGATACTACAGCAGGAGTTATTTCACAGCGACTTTGGTATCCCGATACTGCAAAAAACCGGCGTGGGTTTAATCCGATTATCTATCCGGATCTGACTCTTTTTTATTCGGTCAATGTCACGGCCATGGAAGGAAGCGCCTTCAAGGTGACCGTCGATTTGGATGAACCTATCCCGGATGAGTGGGTGGGTAAAATTGGATTCAACTTTGAATTGTTTCCCGGAGACCTTTTCGGAAAGTCCTATATTTTGGATGATCAAGCCGGGCTTTTTCCGACGCAACCTAACGGCCCCTTGGCTGCCTATGATGATGAGCCGTTGGCAAAACCCTTTGCGACAGGGAGTCGCCTGACCGTTGCGCCTGATACCGATCTGCAAAGGATGACTATAGAGTCAAAAGGTGCACCCCTTCAGCTTTGGGACGGCCGTACCAATCATAACAATGGCTGGTACATTATACGGTCAGAAGTACCGGCCGGCGCAACTAAAAACGCCATAGAATGGATCATTACTCCTAATGTTGTCAAGGACTGGAAGTACAAGCCCGTGGTACAAATATCCCAGGTCGGCTACCATCCCGATCAGCAGAAACTAGCGGTAGCAGAGCTGGATGGAACAGAAACTGAGTTTCAGGATTTCAAGCTCTATCGACTGGGTGAAAAAGGAAAAGAGTTGGTGTCAACCCTGCCTGGGAAGGAGTGGGGAACGTTCCTGCGCTACAAGTATGCAACGGCAGATTTTTCAGCAATCAAGACAGAAGGAATGTACCTGATTGAATATGCCGGTACATGGTCCAGGCCATTTCAGATCTCGAAAGAGGTGTACATGCGCAATGTTTGGCAGCCAACCCTTGAGTATTACCTTCCGGTACAGATGTGCCACATGCGTGTAAATGAAAAATATCGTGTATGGCACGACCTATGCCATATGGATGATGCCTTGATGGCACCTGTAGACTTAAACCACTTCGATGGATATGTGCAGGGTTCTGAGACGCTGACAAAATACAAGCCCGGTGATGCCATTGATGGGCTGAATCAGGGCGGATGGCACGATGCAGGGGATTATGACCTACGTGTCGAGTCACAGATCGGCACGACCTGGATGCTGGCCCTGATGGTGGAGGAATTTGGGTTGAACTATGATGTCACGACCATCGATGCAGAGAACGACCTGGTAGAAATACATGTGCCCGACGGTACCTCAGATGCAATTCAGCAGATCGAGCATGGGCTGGAAACGGTGCTTGGCGGCTATCGGGCACTCGGCCGGTTGTATCGAGGAATTATATGTCCCACGCTCCGACAATACGTTATGCTGGGGGATGCCGCTTCTATGACCGACAATTTCGTTTTTGATCCGGCCTTGGACAGCGGTCAGGTGAGAGACGGTAAGTCGGGTATTGCTGATGATCGCTGGGTTTTTACGGAGAAAAATCCCCGTAGGGAACTCCACGTCGCTGCGGGATTGGCTGCAGCCTCTCGTGTCTTGAAGTCCTCAAATCCTGAGTTGTCAGCCGAAGCGCTGGAAGTAGCACTTGCCCTATGGTCGGAAAACAGCGGTGAAACCAAAGCAATACGAAGTAAAATTTTGGCGCTCACCGAGTTGATCCTGGCTACCGATGATCCCGGCTTAAAAAAAGAGTTTATCGGTATGAAATCACAGATCATCGAATCTGTGGATAGGGTAGGATGGGCCGTAGGCCATGTCATCGGAGAGATAGACAACAAGAAGTTTAAAAAGGATGTAGCGCAGGCCGTATCAGATTATCAAAAGAGACTTCAAAAGGAACAGGCCGAGGATTCGCCGTATGGCGTACCTTACAAACCCAATATCTGGGGGGCAGGCTGGAGCATCCAGCGGTTTGGAGTGGAACAATACTTTTTCCATAAGGGATGGCCAGAGCATACTACCAGTCAATTTTATGAAAATGCCCTCAACTTTGTATTGGGCTGCCATCCCGGAGAAAATACATCTTCCTTTGTGTCCGGAGTAGGCTCAAAGTCTGTGACGGTGGCCTATGGGGTCAACAGGGCTGATTGGTCGTACATCCCCGGGGGCTCTGCCTCTGGTACTGCCCTGATACGACCAAACCTTCCCGAGCTCAAGGTCTGGCCATTCTTTTGGCAGCAGACTGAGTATGTGATGGGAGGAGGGGCGACCAACTTCATGTTTCTAGCGATGGCAGTAGAAAACCTATATCGGCAGAAATCAGGCGAATAAGGTTACGGTCAAAATATTTTTTCGGTATTTTCTTAAGTTTTCCTCTTAAGACTAAGGGTATATTTTCGTATATTAATCCCAACTTTTGAGAAGAGTTTTTCCCTTATCTAATCCCGTCACTGTATTGTCCCATTGTGCCAGGATTAGAACATATTGACTAAGTTGTGATATATCATATCGAAAACGATCAATTCAAGGTTCAGGTCAAAGAAGCAGGAGCTGAGCTATGCAGTATAAAATCCCTCACCACGGGGCGTGAGTATATCTGGCAGGCAGATCCGGACGTATGGGAGGGTTCCTCTCCGGTGCTGTTTCCGATCATCGGCCGACTCAAAGAGGGGAAGTACCATTACAATGGCGATACCTATGAAATGCCCAGCCACGGCATCGTGCGAAACAATCCTAGCGTAAAGCTGATAAACAAAACGGGATCTCGGCTGTCTTTTGTGCTGAGCCATAGCGAGGAGACCCTCAAGGCCTATCCATTTAAGTTTGATTTGAAAGTAAGCTTTTTCTTGTTTGAGAATAAGCTTCAGGTCTTTCATGAAGTCGTCAATCTCAACGAAGAAGCCATGCACTTTTCTCTTGGGGCACATCCGGCCTTCAACTGCCCCTGGCTCGAAGGAGAAAAGTACGACGACTATTATGTAGAATTTGAGCGCGAAGAAAATGCTTCGGTCTATGAGGTCAAACCCTCCAAACTGTTGGGAAGAAAAGAGATCCCTTTTTTGATCAACTCTAATAGGCTCGACCTGAGCCACGATCTGTTTGAAAGGGACGTAAAGATTTTTACTGAACTGAATAGCACAGAAGTGAGCATCAAGTCCAAAACCAATAAGGGCAAGATCAGCATCAATTTTGACGATTTTCCGTTCCTCGGTATTTGGGCCAAGACCAATGGCAATTTTGTCTGCATTGAGCCATGGGATGGTCTGCCGGATTATGAAAACACGGACAAGGACTTTAAGACCAAGGCCGGTAACCTCAACCTCCAGCCCGGCAATACCCACTACGCCTCCTACCAAATTCAGATATTCGAGCCGGACGCTAACGAATAGGTTTGAAACTTTGACGAAGCTGTTCTTCAAACGAGAACTTATCGATTTTCATTATCTTAGATATTCATCAAACCTAACGATCATGAAAAAGTTTGTACTTACCCTGGTATTGCTTGCCACCACGTTATTTTTTGCTACTCTGTCTTTTTACAAAAACGAAGAAGCAATACGCGAGCAAAAAAGAGCCGATGCGAATGGAGTACTGGCTCAGAAACATCGTGAGGCGGCAGAAGCAGCTCAAAAAAAAGCAGAGGAAATGGCCGCTGAAGCAATTATTGCTCAACGTCAAGCCGAGCTGGCAATCGAAGAACTGGAAAAATGTAGAAATAAATAACCAAATGAAATCATGAAAAAAAATATCGCAATTATCGTGCTACTGGCCATTACCATTTTCCTGGCGGTTTATGCCAGGATTCAGACGTCTGAAGTAGAAAGGCACAAAGCAGAAGCAATAGCTAATCTAGTACTTGCAGAAGAACATAGAAAACATGCAGAAGCTGCAATGTCGGAAGCTGAGAGTGCAGCGGCTGAGGCGGTTGTTCAGCAGAGACGAGCCGAAGTAGCCCGCCAAGAAGCCGAGAGGTTGTTGGCTGAGTGTAAAAAGAAGTAGAAATATGTCTGAAAGAAGTGCAATTAGAAGGTCAAGGTTTATTGCGTTGATTATGGGAGTTGCAAGTATGATTTGCTTGTTTCTTTTGTCCTATTCTCGCATACAAATGTCAGAAGCTTTTAAGCAAAAGGATTATTTGAGTAAGGAATTGGAATTAGCGGAAAAAAGAACTCAAAAACTGCAAGAGGATTTGGCTGCAGTGAACCGGGCCCTTGTCGAATGTCAAAAGGAATGACCGTTTGTGGCTGTAAAGAAATTTGTCATTTCGACCGTGAGGGAGAAATCTCTTGTTAACAATTCTGCTAGCTGACACGATAAGATTCCTCATTCTTCGGAATGACAAACAATTCCGTGTTTGAAACTTCCATATCATTCCTTGGCCCTTGGCCCCAGCTTCACCACTTCGAGGTTTTCAATCTTGCCGGCATCCAGCGAAAACCGCAGCAGCGTTCGCTCTTTATGGAAGCCGTGGCTTCCGGCTGCCCCGGGATTCATATACAGCACCCCTTTGTTTTTTGGGTCGTGCATCACGGCCAGTATATGCGAATGCCCACAAATGAAAAGATCAGGTTTTTCTTTTTCTATCTGAGGTCTGACCTGGGGATTGTACCGGGGAGGTTTCCCACCGATATGTGTCATCCAGACTTTTACCCCTTCGCAGGTAAACCGCTGATGCTCCGGAAATAGCTGTCGGATCTTATGACCGTCGATGTTTCCATACACACCCAGCACAGGCTTAAAAGCCCCAAGCTCTTCGATGATGTTTTCCGTTCCCACATCACCTGCATGCCAGATCTGATCCACGTCTTTGAAGTATTCAAAGACCTTGGGATCCAAAAAGCCATGGGTGTCCGAGATCAATCCGATACGGGTCATCTACTTGATTTCCTTCGATTGGGTGGAGTTTACAAACAAAATATCACCGATCTGCTCATATCCCATGAATAGTTCCTCGCCAAGTTGCTTGATCGCCTCTGAGCGGAACCCGACAATCGTCAGATCTGCAAGGGACGAGTTTTCGTTGATCAGCTCTTTGTTGCTGCGCTCCTCGGTCTTTTCGATGATGTTGATGTTTCGGGCGGAGATAGGGAGCCTGCCGGTTTTGATCAGGTTGAGCAGTTCGCTTTTCTCTTCCTCCATTTCGCCGGACGGCACGATGGCAAAAATCTTGATTTGAGCCTTCTTCCACTGGGGATGCCCGATGATCACATAACCCAGGAGAATCATGAGGTTGGCGTTGTTGAAGTCCGATGGCGTGATCCAAATGTGGATTTCTGCTTTTACATCCAGTCCCTTGTCACTGCTCGCCAGGATGCAGGTGTCGAAGCTCGCAGTCCTCACCATCGAGTAGTTTTCCATGATTTCGCCAAGTTCTTCGGGTTGGTTTTTAGAAAACTCAAACAGGATCATGTTGTTTTCCTTACCTGAGACGCTGGGTAGCTGAAGGCACTGGGCGATCGCTGTGGTGTACGAAGGGGATACAAGCGTATCGACGTACACATTGCTGTCCGACAGGTCAGCTGCGCGTATCAGTTGCGCCAATTCCTTTCTGCTTTGCTCGTGGGTATCCTTAGAGAAATAGCCCTTGATGTAATGAAGGTACGTGCCAAACCCGTAGCGGTGTGACACCCAACGCATCATCTGAAATGCCGCCGGTCGCTCGAAAGATTGTCCGGAAATGCAAATGACGGAGGGTCTCCAGCTTTCATCATCCTTTTCTGCCTTTTGGATAAATACCTGTATCTGCCGAATTAGCTGAAAGATCACTCCCTGGAAGATATTGGCCATGCCGGTTTTGTCACCGCTGTAACGTGACAGCCCCATGTACATAAATACCATTAAAATGATCGAAAGAAAGGCATAGCCGGGTTCCATCTTAAACATCAGAAACAAGCACATCAATGCGCCGACCAGGGATATGTACCACTTGGATCGGAATGCCGGACGATACGACGGATCAGCTGCAAAGTGCTGAAAGAAAGAAATAGTACACAGTGCCCCATAGGTCACCATAAAAAACATGGAGATAATCTTGGCTACCGTATCGATGCTGCCGAGACTTACGAAGAACAGGCTAATGGCTACCGTAATCAAGGTAGCATTGATGGGTTCGTTGGTGTTGGCTTTACCCCTTGCCAGAAATTGGTTGACTCCCTGCGCAGGAAAAATCTTGTCACCGGCCAACGCCTGGAGAGTCCTTGGCGCGACCATAATCGAGCCGAGTGCAGACGAAATGGTGGCGGCGGCCAAACCAATTGGGATAATTGGCCCCCAAATGGCAATGGTCGACATGATTAGCTGATCCTCGATCAGGTCTGTGGCAGTAGCATTGGTGGCCAGCTTGTAGGCAATGAATACATAGGTAACCATACCCACGATCGTAGCAGAAAGCGTACCCCATGGAATCGATTTTTTTGGATCTTTCAGGTCACCGGATAGCCCCACACCGGCAGTCATACCCGTAAAGGCTGGAAAGATGATCGCAAAAACCACGAAAAAGTCACTGCGGTGTTCGATTTGCCCCAGCGCACTAAAAGTCCCTTGTGTACCGGCATAATCCGTTTGCCCCAGGAAGAAAAATACCAGAGAAACGAGCAGGGTAACTACTACTATGTATAGTGCCTTCATGCCCAGGTCGGCGCCCTTGGTGAGCATGAGCACGGCCAGTAGCAGTATCGCAGGTACACTGATCCAACGCTTGTCACTTATGGCAACACCGTATTCCTGTAGGACCCAGTCAAAAACCGGGTCAAAAGCTTCCGCGAAAGCGATCACATAGAAAGCCACACTGATCGCCTGCGAGAGATACAGGGCGATACCTATGGATGCCCCGATGTTGATGCCAAACGAACGGGAAATGATGTAGTACTCTCCGCCGCCTTCTACTTTTTGATTGGTGGCGATCTCTGCGATAGCCATAGAAGTAGGAATGGTGACCAGGTGCCCGATCACTATGATCGCCACCGTACCGAGAAACCCGACACTGCCCACCGCAAAGCCAAATCGAAGGAACATAACAGCCCCCAGGATGGTAGAAATGGCGGTCAGAAAAACTGGAAGGGTGCCAAAATTGGCTTTTTTCTTGATCAGTTCGCTCATGGCGGTTAGCGGTTAATAGTAGCGTTTTTCATATAGGATCCTGATACGTAATATATCTCATATTTGTCGCCATTTTCATGATAAAGCATGGCAATTTTTTGATCGGATTCTATAGGCTCCTGGTGAAGTAAGATCCCAAGACCCGAATACAAGTAAAGCAGGCGGTTAGCCTTATCGACCACTACGATCACTTCGTTGTTTTTTTCAAAATTGTAGTACTGAATCTCCATGTCTCCTGGAGTGGCAGGGATAGAAAACATTTCGTCGAGGCTGCGCCTAAAGAAGGTAATATCCTTTTTGGAAGTCTTCATCACGACGAAGCTCTGGTCATCGTGGGAGTTGATCAATGAGAACTTTTCCTCCATGCTCTGACGTGGGTACTGGTCACGTCTGATCACCTTTCCGTTCAGGTCAAACTCGAATAGTTCTCCAATGTTGTTGACCGCTACCAGCTCTGTGGTACCAGGTGACCCTCCCTTGCTGATGTACAGTGGGCTGGAGATATTGCCCTTCAGATCCAGTGGGAAACCGGGCCGGCCAAGGCCTTTTCTGTTGAGTCCGTGTACGATGCCATTGGCCTGAAGAAAGAGCATGTAGTCTGTTTTTTTGATTCGCAAATGCGTGCCGGGCATAGCGGGCGAACCTGTAAGTTTTTTGGGGTTCCAGCCTTTCAATCTCTTACCGGCCTTGTCGAGCAGATAGTAGTAGCTCTTTTGTGTGGCGACCAGTATCCTATAGTCCTTGCTGCCGTCATAGTCTACAAGGGTGATGTGCTTGATTGGCTGATCAGATGGAACTTTTACCGGGTACCCGGGAATGTAGGTGCCAGTTCGGTCGATCATGTGCACTTGTGAGGGAGTGGCAAACAGGTACTGCAGTTTTCCATTTTTGTAATAATCCACTTGGTCAATGGGAGTGACGATCTGTTCCTTGAGTCGGATTTTCAAGGGAACCTTTCCTTCTGCAGTCACCAGGTTGAGTCTCTTAGATTCATCCTGAACCATCATTTCTAATGTGCGGTTGTGGTGGTTACGTACACCGAATGGTTTGCTGGTCAGTTTCTTTTTGAGATTGACCTGCTTCTGTAGGTTCAGCTTCTTGGGCTTCTTGGATTCGATGAGCCTGCCGGGATGATGAACCGAAAGGCTGGTGTAAAAGTCATCATCCACGTTCACAAACTGCAAGGCACCAAAGGCCAGCTGATCAAAAGCCAGCTCGTTGTCCTCAAAGAAATCAGCCCAGTCCTCTACGAGGTTTTCTTTGACCATACTCCAAAATCCATTACCCCTTGTGTACACACTGAATACCGCGTCTTCGTTTGCTGTCTCCAGCAGGTTATTGGTTTCGACAGATCTCCGCCAGGTTGCATCTGTATCCATGTCTGAGATGAGGATTTCCAGGGCTGATTGTGAATTGGCCAGGAAGAAATAATTTCGATCAACAAAAAAGTAGGACTCTGCAAAGCCCTTAAACACTTCTCCGAAAAGGCGCTCAGGCAAGTCATCGATCACTATTTTTCTGATTTTCCTTCGGGAGAATTCCTCCAGGTATTCCTCCTTGTCTCCACGGGTTTTGACAGAGAGTTCTTTGAGTAGCTTTTCCACGCGTATCTCGTCATTGTGCCTGACACAGAGGATTTTCTCCCTGGAAAACGCCTTTTTGGTGTTGAAGATGAAAAGCCCGATCTCACGATCGATCAGGTCGAAGAAAGTACCCCTTTCAAATCCATATTTATTTTCCAGTTCCCCGATTTTGGATAGCTGCTTGGTGTTGTGCTCTTGCCAGTAAGTCTTTAGTCCGGTGAGCCACTGATGCATATCCTGACCGGAAATGTGCAGCACCATGCCTGCATGATCCGGGATCACATTCTTCATTTCAAACCCTGCGCCCCGCACCCCTCGAAAGGTTCCCAGGTACTGGCTTTGTGCCGTGTCCAGAATAGAAAAACCGGCCAGTTGGATCGTAGCGTCCTCAATGGATACGTCGAGATGCATGAGGCTCGACAGCCATTGCAGCGCATCCACATTCAATCCGTCATTGTCGAGCATCCTCGCACTCAGGCGTGCGAGTTGGGTGTTGTTGACGAATAACCGTCCGGCACCCGTCAATCGCTGGCCGGACACCTGCTCAAAGCGGTTGTATTTTTCAAATTCGTTCTGGCGACCTTTTTCGAGCATGCGGATCGCATCATCCACCAAAAAAGGAGAGAAGCTGATGATCAGGTAGTTGTTGTAAAAGATGTAGGCCAATGTCGTCTCACCATCCGTGTATTCGTTGATCTGGTACCCCTGGTAATTTCTCGTTGATTTCTGAAATCTCCCCGATTGTTGAAACTGTGTAAGAGCGGCAGAGAAAAAGTCGTTGAGCCCGAGCTCGCCTATCTCAACTATGTAGAGGTTGGCCAGAGACAAACTAGAGCTTGACCCGCGATGCATGGAAACGAGCAGGTTGATATTGGACAAGGAGGCACCTGTTGGGTCGATTTTTTTGGCCAGGGAATCGAGGGATGATAGTTCGGAAACCAGCTTCTTGATCTCGGGGATTGTGTGGAGGTTGTTGAGGATTTTTCTTTCTTCCTTATCAGAAAAAAGTTGACGCAGGTCGGTGGGTTGAAATACCGCGATGGAGGTGTCAGGCACAAAGTCCCAAATGTCCAATCGGAGGGTCTTGCCCCAGAAATAATAGTAGCCTGCTCCCGCTCCTGCTAGGATCAGAATTACCAAAAGAATCAGGAATTTTCTCACGCTGGTTGTTTTAGCGTAAATTATAATTCAATCGGAAGTATTGCAAAATTTGTTTTGCAGGATGTCACTTCAGCAGCATTCAGATCTCAAATTCCCAACGTCAATTCGTTCTTGACCTTATGGTAGGTTAGGGTAGCCCTGATACATTCCTTCAGTGCCTCTACGGGGATTTCCTGATTGAGCTTGAAAACAATGGCCCGCTTTCCTTCATATTGGAAGGTATCGTCAAAGACGACCCGAAAAGTATTCACCAAGCGGCTGTTGCACTGAAAGTACATGGCATACTGGTCGGGCGTTTTTTCTTTCCAATCCATGCGTAGCGTGCTTCCGATTTTGGTCATGTAGCTAGGTTCGCCCCATTTCAAAGTCTCGACCAGTTTATCTACGCCCTCCGTTTCATTGGCGGTTTCTATGACTAGTTCCCGTAAAAATTTCATCTGCTCTTTGACCGAATCAGGGTATTTATCAAAGATTTCCTTTACCTGAGGGCTTGAATTGATTTCTACTTTGGACATGATTGGTTATCGTTTTTTGAGATTATCTTCTTGACCCACCGTACAGCTCATACTCCAGCAGTCGACAATCTATACGGGCATTTTGAAACTCCGTTCGGCTTTTGGTGCGCAGGCCGATGGTCTTGGCCAGGTTCATATTCCCGGTAAAAATATACCCCATCTTTCCCTGGCAGGATTTTTTGAAAAAGTCTCCAATAGCCGCATATACCTCCCTGAGTTTTTCCTCGTCCCCTAGTCGCTCTCCATACTCAGGATTGAGCATCACGACACCCGACCCAGACGGCACAAACGTCTTTTCAAACGGCACTTTATCAAACTGGATGAATTTCTCTACCCCCGCGATTTTTGCATTTTCTTTTGCTGCTTCGATCGCCTGCCGATCTATGTCTGTGGCAATGATTGTAGAATTGATTTTGTCCTTGATTCGCACTTTGGCCAGCTCGTCCTCCCAAAACTGCGGATCGTACCCTTCTAAATGCATGAACCCGAAATTCTTTCGGTGATAGCCCGGAGGCACACCTGCCGCCATCAGTGCAGCCTCCACTGCCAGAGTCCCACTTCCGCACATAGGGTTGATGAAATTTTCTTTTTTATCACTCCATCCCGCCGAGATCAGACAAGCTGAAGCCAGAGACTCAAGCATCGGTGCTTTGAAGGGAATCTTACGATACCCGTGCTTGGCAATGGTCTCTCCCGAGGTGTCGAAGTATACCATCACTTTGTTGAGGTGCCAGTAGAGGTAGACTACCGTTCGGTCGCGATCATTGCCGGAGTTGGGGCGAACGCCGTTTTCTTCCTGCATCCGGTCTACGATGGCGTCTTTTAGCTTCAGATTGGCAAAGCGCCCGTCCCTGATAAAATCATTCTTCACAAAGGACTGGATCGAGACATAGCCATTCTTTGGGATGAGCTTGTGCCATGGGATCTTCTTAGCCTCCTTGTATAGTTTGTCCGGATGATTCGCCTCGAAGGACTTGATCAGCCAAAGTACCCGGGAGGCCGTCCTTAGATGAAGGTTCAACTGCGCTACTTCCTGCCAGCCGCCTTCTACGGTCACACTGGTACGGTCGTGACGAAGGATTCTATGACCAAGATCTTCGACTTCTTTTTTGAGAAAAGGCGAAAGGGTCGGGGCACTGTTAATGACTAATTTGGATCGGCGCAAGGGCTTGTGTTAAAAGTGAAAAAGTTGAATGTTCAAAGTTATGAGCCTACATTTGGCTCACCTGACTGCAAATATGATGTATAAATCCTTCTCGCTGATCTTCTTTTTGGCTTTCGCTCAAATCGCCATTGCTCAAGAAACCCAACAAAGTAAGTTCTACATCGGTGTTGGCAGTGGAGTCGCCTTTCCTTTAGGGGATTTTAAGAAAACAGATGAATTGCACAATTCAGGAAGTGCAGATATCAGCCAAGTTTTTCTTAAATATGAATTGGGCTATAGGTTTCATTCTCATTTTGGCATTAGGGCTTCATTTTCAAAATTTACTTTCCCGATTAATGAAAAACGAATTCCTTGGGAAAATGGCTATGGCTTTACGTATACCGAAGGTGACCCCATCGATTTGGCAGTTCTTCAAGGTGGCCCCACTTTCAACATTAACCTGGGAAAATTTGAACTAATACTAAAAACTTCAATCGGTTATTCATGGAGTCCTTATGCCATAAAAAGAATAACGAGAGAAGGAGCACCAGCCTATGGAGGGCTTTCTTCACAATCGCAAGATTTTAAACTTGAATCAGAAGCTTTGGTTTTAGGTGGTGGCATTTCTATAGGTTATTCAATGGGAAAAAGATGGCTTATTTTCATTGAATGTGAATATATCTGGAGCGAACATAGCCATTATGACAAGTACGGGTCATATTCCATCCAAGGAGCGTTATACCCAAATGAAGATTTTGGAACAGAATTGGCCTATCAATTCGTTGGCACCGATCTAGGTATTACGTTTAAGTTATAGACTTCTACTTTGCAAACTCCTGATGAAACCAGGCGATCGTCTCAATGCCTTTCATGTAGTTTTCTACCCCGTAGCTTTCGTTGGGTGAGTGGATCGCATCTTCGTCCAGCCCCATCCCGAGTAATACAGAATCAATGTCCAACTCTTTTTTGAATAGCGCAACGATCGGGATGCTTCCACCATCTCTTGTAGGGATCGGTTTTTTGCCCCAGGCCTTTTCTACCGCATCGCTTGCAGCCAGGTAGCCTTTCGAATCAGTTGGCGTGACAGCCCCTTCACCACCGCTCATCGGCGTTACTTTGACCTTGACCGACTTAGGAGCGACATCTTCCAGATATTTTTGGATCATTTCCAGGATTTCTGAACTGTCCTGATTGGGCACGAGCCTGGCAGACAATTTAGCGTAGGCTTTAGACGGCAATACAGTTTTGGCGCCTTCTCCGATATATCCGCCCCAGATACCATTGACATCTATTGCCGGACGGATGCCGGTACGCTCATTGGTGGTGTAGCCTTCCTCGCCCTGGATTTCGTCTATGCCCAGGTCTTTTTTGTACTCTTCCAAATCGAAAGGAGCCTTGGCCATTTCAGCTCGTTCGTCAGCAGACAATTCCTGTACTCTGTCATAGAATCCGGGGATAGTGATTCTTCCTTTGTCGTCTTTGATCGAGGCGATCATATCGCAAAGCGTATTGATAGGATTGGCTACAGCTCCGCCATAAACTCCAGAGTGCAGGTCACGATTTGGGCCGGTCACTTCTACCTGCAAGTAGGCTAACCCTCTGAGTCCGGTAGTGATCGATGGATGATCATTACTGATCATGCTCGTATCGGAGATCAAGATCACATCGGCGGCTAGCTTGTCGTGGTTGGACGCCACGAAGTTTTCAAGATTTTCCGAACCGACTTCTTCTTCTCCCTCAATCATGAACTTTACGTTGCAGGCCAGCTCACCATGAGCGTTCAGGGCCTCATAGGCTTTGATGTGCATGTACATCTGACCCTTATCGTCACATGCACCACGGGCATAGATTCGATCATTTTTGATCACCGGCTCGAAGGGGGGAGAATCCCACAGTTCGTAAGGATCGGCCGGTTGCACGTCATAGTGGCCATATACCAAAATTGTTGGCTTGGAAGGATCGATCATCTTTTCGGCATAGACGATGGGGTAGCCGGGTGTTTCACAAATTTCGACCTTATCCACTCCTGCCTTTTCAAATTTTTCTTTGAGAAAATCTGCTGTTTTAAGAACATCGTCTTTGAATTTGGAGTCGGCGCTCACCGAAGGAATCCTCAGTAGATCAAATAGTTCGTCAAGGTATTGTTGTTGGTTGGATCGAATGTGTTCAATTGATTTCATATACGCGCGGGCTTATTTGCCCGAAATTTAGTCCAAAAAGTTCATAAAGGTCAATTGGCTATAGAAAGGAGGCCATCTCCCTCTGCAGTTTCTCTGCCTCCTCTCTCGCCCGATCAGCAAAATCCTCTCCATCGCTTGCGTAAATGATTCCTCTGGAAGAGTTGATCAGCAAACCACATTGGTCGTTCAGCCCGTATTTGCATACTGAAGCTAAATCACCACCCTGTGCACCCACACCGGGCACGAGTAAAAAGTGGTCAGGTATTATCTTTCGTATATCTTCCAAATGCTCTGGTCGGGTAGCACCCACTACGTACATCATGTTTTGATCCGAACCCCAGGCCGAAGATTTTCCCAATACCTGTTGGTACAAGGGCTTGCCTTCTGCATCCAGAAATTGAAAATCTTTTCCTCCTTCGTTGGAAGTCACGCCCAGCAGGATCACCCATTTGTTGTCAAACTCCAGAAAGGGCTTGACAGAATCTGATCCCATGTACGGCGCCACGGTCACTGAGTCAAAATCCATGTTATCGAAAAAGGCCTTGGCGTATAGTTTTGAGGTATTCCCAATGTCCCCGCGCTTTGCATCAGCGATGGTGAAAATGTCATTCGGAATGTACTCGACTGTTTTTTGGAGGGACTCCCAGCCCTTTGCGCCAAGCGCCTCATAGAATGCAATGTTGGGTTTGTATGCGACAGCCAGGTCTTTGGTGGCATCTATGATTTGCTTGTTGAACTCAAAAATGGGGTCGTCGAGCTCCAGTAGGTGTTTGGGTATTTTGTTTGGATCTGTGTCCAGACCAACGCATAAAAACGATTGTTTTTTTTGGATTTGCTCGAATAAAAAGTCTTTTGTCATGGGTGCAAAAATACATTGACAAGCATCAACAGAAGGACTTAAACCTTTCTAATTAATATAGTATTTTTGTTCACCTATGGATTCATTGTTTATCAAGCCCAAAGACGAAAACGAGCTCGACTATATTACGGATATTCTAAACAAAATAGGGGCGACCTATCGACATGTGACGAAGGAGGCCGCAGAGGAGTTTGAGATGGCGATGATGATCAAGGACAAGACCATCAACACCGCCGGTATCATTCGGGAAGAGGAAAAGGCAATGAAGGTAACACTTGCCATCGAGAGAATCCTCGATGAAAGTGAGCAGGACATTCAGGAAAAACTGATCGTCACCGAACTTAAAATCCAACACGAAGAAGACGAATGGCTCAACCAGTAAATTGGACACTTTCGGCCCGTGTGGCCCGGCAGGAGATTTTGGAGGAAATCGCCAAAAAGGATGGGCATAAAAAGAATGCCCAGAAACTGGCCATGCAGATTCGAATACAGGTAAAGTACATTTCTAAGTACAACTTTGCCGGGGTAGAATCGAATTATCCGGGTCATAGGGAAACTACTTGTGGGGATTACAAGTTGTTTTACCGCCTCAGGTTGGATCAGATCACCATTACAGGTATTCTGCCGATCAAGAAGAAAAGGGCGGCGAAGAAGAAATAAAGTATCTTCGGGTTTGTGAGAACACAAACCCCGGCGTAAAAAGTGCGACTCGTCAATCATCCCATATTGTGCAACTACTATGTCACCTATCGGTGCAATGCAAAGTGCGGGTTTTGTGACATTTGGGAAAAGCCATCGCCTTATGTGAGTCCGGAAAACGTCGAGGAGAATCTAAGATCGCTTAAGAAACTCGGGGTAAAAGTCATTGACTTTACAGGAGGAGAGCCGTTGCTCCATCGTGATATTGACCGGTTTTTCGCTTTGGCGAAAGAGATGAAATTCATCACTACCCTCACCACCAACTGCCTGCTCTACCCAAAGTACGCAGAGAAGCTAAAGGGAAATGTAGACATGCTGCATTTCAGTTTGGACACGGCCGACAAAGCAAAACATGATGAAATGCGCGGGGTGCCCTGCTTTGATTATGTGATGGAATCCATCCAATTGGCAAAAAGCCTGGGAGAGCGACCTGACATTCTTTTCACGGTTTTTGAAGAAAACAAGACTGACATTCAGGCTGTCTATGAGGAAATCTGCATACCCAATAACCTTGTCCTGATCCTCAACCCCGCCTTTGAGTACAATCAGGTGGAAACGGGCCCTTCGCTTACACAAGAAACCCTCGACGAACTCCGAATCTGGGGCAAAAAGAAAAATGTATACCTCAATGATGCCTTCCTAAGCCTGAGGGAAAACGGTGGCAACCATGTGGACAACCCTGTCTGCAAGGCCGCGAGTACCACGATGGTGATCAGCCCGGAGAATGAGTTGGTGTTGCCCTGTTATCATCTGGGTTCACAATCTTTTCCTATTCTTGGGAACCTCGAAGAAGTCTATCAGTCAGAAGAAGCACAGAAGCTCATTGCCCTTGAGGGGCGCATGCCGGAGTGCGAAGGTTGCACCATCAACTGCTACATGCAGCCCTCCTTTGCCACCGAGATCAACAAATATTTCTGGAAAGCCCTGCCCAGCACAATCAAGTACAATCGGATGAAGGGGACCTGGAGGCAGCTTATTTGACCTTTCAGTATTTAACAAAAAAAGCACAACAAAAGCATAACTTCCTCGTTTGATAGTAATACTTTCGTGATTGAAATATGAACTATCGAATAGAATATGTCTGCTATCAATATTGTACTAGGAGAGCGATACTTTAAAAAGGATCCTCAGTCCTCTGAGCTGGGTAGAAAAATCGTCACTGAAGGAGCCCTCCTCATGGACGAATTGGGCTATGATGATTTTACCTTCAAAAAACTTGCGGAAAGAATAAATTCTACGGAGGCCTCTATTTATCGGTACTTCAGAAACAAATTTAAGCTGCTCGTTTACCTCTCCACCTACTACTGGTCATGGCTCGAGTATATGATTGATTTTGAGACCCATCATATTTCTGATCCCGGAGAGAAGCTTTCTCAAATCATAAAAATGGTGGCCCATGATTACCAGTTTCCCAAAGAGATAGAGATGCCGGGGTTGGATATTTCTGTAGTGCACCGGATTGTCGATTTAGAATCGGACAAAACCTACCTCACAAAGCAAGTAGATGAAATCAATAGCAAAGGACTATTCAAGGGGTATAAGAGCCTTTGTCATAAAATCGCCACGGTCATTATGGAAGTGAATCCTGATTTCAAATATCCGCACGCAGTAGTGAGCATGATGCTGGAGTCGGCGCATCAGCAGGCCTTTTTTGCTTTGCATCTACCCTCCCTTACAGAAGTTCAAAAATCAAACGGACAAACTGTAGAGGCGCAGGTGGCTAAGTTTCTGGAGTATATAGTAATGAAAAGCGTGGCTTAAAAGAATCAAAATGGACAACGAACACATTAACCATCAGAGCGACGAGATCAACACGCAAAAGCTCTCCCCATTTAAGAGGTTGCTCAATATGCTGGCCATTGACAGGAAAGAAATTGTCATTGTCTACGCCTATGCTATTTTCCATGGATTGATCAACCTATCGCTGCCGCTAGGTGTGCAGGCCATTATCGCCTTTGTGATCAGCGCACAGTTTAGTGCCTCCTGGGGTATTTTGATCTTCATAGTAGTTCTTGGTGTGGCCACTTCCGGGGTTATTCAGGTGCTGCAGTTGTATTTGACAGAATTGCTGCAACGAAGAATTTTCACCAGGGCTTCGTTTGAGTTTGCCTATAGAATCCCCCGGTTTAGGATGGAATCAGTCAATTCTTTCTATCCTCCAGAACTGATGAACCGATTCTTTGACACGCTGAACGTACAAAAAGGTCTTCCAAAAATTTTGATCGACTTTAGTAGTAGTACCCTGCAAATCCTCTTTGGATTGATCCTGCTATCGTTGTACCACACGTTCTTCGTATTTTTTGGTATCCTGCTGGTAGGACTGATGGTTTTGATCTTTTATATGACAGGGCCCAGAGGACTGAGGACGAGCATTCTGGAATCCAAATATAAGTATCGAGTGGCCCACTGGCTGGAGGAGCTGGCGAGGGTCATGGGTACCTTCAAACTTGCCGGTGAGACGGATCTCCCGATCAAAAAGATGAACGCCTATGTAAGCAACTATCTCAAGTTCAGAAAAGAGCATTTCAACGTATTGATCTTCCAGTTTTCCAACATCGTGGCATTCAAGACGATCATCACGGCCGGCTTGCTCGTGTTGGGTAGTATTTTGGTGATCAATCAGGAAATCAACCTGGGACAGTTTGTTGCGTCTGAGATCATCATCCTATTGGTGTTGAGCTCGGCTGAAAAGCTCATCCTGACAATGGAAACAGTGTATGATGTGCTGACCGGTTTAGAAAAGCTAGGTCAGGTCACAGACATTCCCCTTGAAAAAGAAGATGGTATCGATCTAAACGAAGTAGTCAAAGAGGATGGAATTTCGCTGGAACTCCACGGGTTGAGCTATCACTATCCTGGACAGCGAGAGCCGGCTATTGATCACATAGACTTATCTATAAAGTCAGGAGAAAAGATTTGCATTACCGGCGACAACCAGTCCGGAAAATCAACACTCCTGTCCATCGTTTCAGGATTGTACCACGACTATGAGGGTTCCATCCTGTTTAATGGTATTCCGTTTTCCAATATCAATATTGACAGCTTCCGATCGGTGATTGGAGATAATTTGGGATTACAAGATCTCTTTCACGGTACACTGGCTGAGAATATTTCGGTAGGTAAGCACGACGTAGAAATCAAGGACATTCTTCATTCTATAGACCAGGTAGGGCTCAATGATTTCTTCAAGAGCCTGCCCGAAGGTTTAAATACCGGTATTCAACCCGAGGGCCAGGGACTTTCTGATAGCGTAAAACAAAAAATCATTTTGGCCCGGACACTGGCTGAGCATCCAAAAATCGTGGTGATGGACAATGCCCTTCAAGGTCTTGACTATCTCGATAGAAAAAGACTGAGCGGAATCCTGACCGACATCACACAGGACTGGACCCTGTTGGCCGTTTCTAACGATCCATTGTTAATCAACAAATGCGACAAGGTCATCACCATGGAAAACGGAAAGATTGTAGACATAAGTAGCCCCTTGAGTTTAGGACTAAAAGAAACCGAAAATGCTTAATATTTCTAAAAATCCGATCAATCGAGACGAGATCCTGAAAGATCTGTCTGCCTACCAGGAGGTATCGAATTCCTACACCTCCAAAAAATTGGTCTATCTGTTTTCTACCCTTTTTGTCATTGGGTTTGCCGCTCTGTTTTTGCCGTGGACGCAAAATATCCGGGCACGAGGACTCCTTACTACCCTCAACCCGGAAAACCGTGAACAGGCCATCCATTCGGTCATATCAGGCAGGATTGAAAAATGGTACGTACTCGAGGGTCAGTTGGTGAAAAAAGGGGATACTATTGTTCATATCTCGGAGATGAAGTCTGAGTACCTTGATCCGGAGCTTATCGACAAATCCAGAAACCAGACAGAGGCTAAGCGATCGTCGGTATCGGCCTACAGAGAAAAAGTAGATGCGCTGGGGCAGCAAATCACTGCCTTGGAAAAAAACCAAAAGCTGAAACTGAGCCAGGCTAAAAACTATCTGCAACAGGCATCGCTCAAGGTGACCTCAGACTCGATCGACTATGAGACTTCACGGATCAATCTGGACATTGCCCAAAAGCAATTTGATCGTCAGCAAAAGCTCTACGATCAGGGCCTCAAGTCCCTCACTGAGCTAGAGCAACGGCGGCAAAAACTCCAGGAAAGTGTAAACAAGGAGTTGGCTGCAAAAAACAAATGGCTGGCGAGCCAGAATGAATACATCAATGCACAGATTAACCTGGGTGCGGTGGCCAACGAATATTCTGAAAAAATAGCCAAGGCCAAATCCGATCGAATGTCGGCCTTGTCCAGTTCACTGGAAGCGGAAAGTGACTATAACAAACTGTCTATCCAGCAGGAAAACTACGCCCGACGATCAGGCTTTTACTTCATTACTGCCCCTCAGGATGGCTTTGTGACCAAGGCCCTGATTACGGGGATAGGCGAGACGGTGAAAGAAGGGGAGTCGGTGTTTACCTTCATCCCGGCACAGTATGATCTGGCGGTCGAGCTGTACATTCGTCCTATCGACCTGCCGTTGGTACACACGGGCAATAAAGTCCGTCTGCAGTTTGACGGCTGGCCGGCGCTGGTGTTCAACGGCTGGCCCGGTATGTCTTTCGGGACATTCGGAGGAGTGGTGGCTTCGTTTGACAAGGCAGCTCAGCCAGACGGCACATTTAGGATCTTGGTGGTGCCTGATCCTGAGGAGACAGCTTGGCCGGAGTTGCTCAGATTGGGCAGTGGAGTCTATGGTATTGCCTTGCTCAATAATGTACCTGTCTGGTATGAGCTATGGCGAAATCTAAACGGATTTCCACCCGATTTTTATACTTCCAAGGAATCAGTCAAAGGAGCAAAAAAATGAGGAAACTGATCGGATTTATGGTATTGCTTCCTGGGCTGGCATTGGGTCAAACCAAGCCCATAATGACGCACGGTGAGTTTCAGGACCTGGTCATGGCGCATCATCCCATCTCACAGCAAGCTCGATTAATTACCGAGCGGGGCGAGCGTGTAGTGACCCAGGCAAGGGGTTCTTTTGATCCCAAAATTGTTTCCAGCTTTGATACGAAGACCTATGACGGCAAGGATTATTTCCAGCTATGGGATACGTATGTGAATTTTCCCACGATACTGAATTTTGACCTCAAGGCCGGATATGAGCGAAACACCGGACAGTACCTCAATCCGGAAAATACTGTTCCAACTGATGGCCTCTACTATGCCGGGGTATCGGTGCCACTGGGCCGTGGGTTGATTCATAATCAGCGTACCATTGACCTCAAAAAATCCGAGCTTGGGCGTCAGGCGCTGCAAAACGAAGCAGGGTCTGTATTTAATAACCTTCTACTGGATGCCAACTTCACCTATTGGAACTGGTACGAGTCCTACATGTACCTACAGCTAGTGCGGAGAAACCTGGCCCTGATTGACGAGCGCTTCGAGGGGATTCGACAAGGTGTACTCAATGGGGAAAACGCGGCTATGGATTCTGTAGAGTCCAAGATTCAATGGCAGAAATGGTCCAACGACCTGCGCAAGGCCCAGGTAGAGTATCAAAATGCTGTGCTCAAGATGCAGAATTTTCTGTGGGCGATTGAGGTGAACTCTGGAGATCTTCGGCCGGACTTCGTGCTGGGACCTACCTCTCTAAATATGGAAAACACGGTAGACTTTGCGATCAAAAACAACCCTGACCTGCTTGCCCTCAAAATACAGGCAATGGATCTGGAGTTGGATAGAAAAATGAGCGCAGAATTGGTTAAGCCTGAGTTTAACGTCAACTACAATGTGCTACTGCAAAACGGGTCAGAGGAAACGAGCAATCCGGGGTTGTCCAATAACTATAAGGCCGGTTTTAACTTTTCATTTCCCATACTGATGCGAAAAGACAGGGCTAAGCTACAGCAGGTGAAAATCAAGATCGATGAGACCGATCTCAAGATCAACCAAAAATCGACAGAACTCATCAATAAGATCGAACAGCTCTACGCCAAGGCGGAAACGCTTGAGGCAATGGTGGCACAGCAGCAAGAGATGCTGCTAGGGTACGATATGCTGCTACAGGGCGAGAAATCGAAGTTTGAAAACGGCGAGAGTTCGGTATTTCTGGTCAATAGCCGCGAAAACAAGAAGATTGACGCAGAGATCAAGCTTATCCAACTCAAAGCCGACTATGCCAAGACCATCGGCCTGCTGCAATGGACCACGGGTGTTCACACCCAGGAGCTGATCGTGCCCTAGAGTGCTGCGATTTCGTAGGCTTCCTTAAGCGAACGTGCCTGTATGGCTGTGTAGCCTGCTTTGTTTTCGGTGGATTGAAACTGCTCTCTGATTTCGTCTTTTTTCACCACTCGAATAATTTTTCCTACACCATGGTTGACGACAAAGGATTGCACACGAATGATCTCTTTTTCGCCGGCAAGCGAGACAGGTCTCATGTTGGATACATCATTAATTATGGTGTAGCCCCTTCTAAGTTTTTTTGCTTCTGCAATACAAAAGTCGGCACTGTGTCTAAGTTCATGGTCGGTCAGGTGGCCTGATAGCTCAAGGAGCAATAGGTTATTTTTGAGGTCGGCTCGGATGTTGATCATTTTGGTTTAGTGTTTTGGAGGTGCAAAATTAGAAGTCCTTGTGCAGTTCAACAATCGGTAATTACACCTATTTATTTATAGCGTATTTCCCTAATCTGTTCATACATAGGCCTTTGGTTTGCGCGATTGTAAGGCTGACCTTGTGGAAGGAGAGCCTGTCTATTCTATTAACATAGGCTGATAAATTTTTTATTAAATAATTTAAGACCTTTAACTCTTAAATTATATATTTGCCTCTCACTATCAGAACAGAAAGAATGGAAGCAACAATAAATGGTATCGAATCACAAAGTATTGGCCAATTAGTGGCAGAGGATTTCAGAACGGCGGAAGTTTTTAAGAAGTTTAACATAGACTTTTGTTGTGGAGGTAAAAGAACAGTCGAGGAGGTATGCCAGGAGAAGGGTATAGATCTTGGCGAAGTAGTAAATTCATTAGCAGCCATTGATCAAACCAAGGCAGATGATCGAGCAAACTTTCAGACCATGTCGCTGGACAAGCTATGCCACCATATCATCAATACCCATCACACCTACGTGTTGGGATCGATCGATTTTTTATCAGAAATAGGAAAAAAAGTAGTGCAGGTGCATGGGGAGAGTTCACCTGAGCTTCTTGAAATCTATCATCTTCTTAATACGGTATTTGAGGAACTACACAGTCACATGCATAAGGAAGAAGCCATTCTGTTTCCATATGTTGAGCAGTTGGCTGTCGCCAATAGGTTTAATCAGACCGTTTCACCTCCGGCATTTGGTTCAATCATCAATCCTATCAGTGTCATGGAAGAGGAACACGAGTTTGCCGGAAATGCACTCAAAGACATCAAGCGTCTCACGAATGATTACCAGCCACCGGAGCACGCTTGCAACTCTTATCGGGTGTTCTTTGCGAAAATGGAAGAATTTGAAAATGACCTTCACCAGCATGTGCATTTGGAAAACAACATTTTGTTTCCACGTGCCATCGCTCTTGAGAAGTCATTCGGCATAGGATAATACAACCAGCTGACGCTATTTCAAAAGTCGAAAAGGGCCATGAGACGGTCTGAAGATCAGGTAGTCTCAATATGGCCCACTTTTGAGCTAGCCTCATCCCTTATTATTAGCATTGGTGCTGAATTGCACTATCTTCGAGCCCCCGATGATTTCCAAAAAATGTAAATACGCCCTTCGATCGATCCTGTTTTTGGCTACTGAAAGCAATGAAGGCCACGCATTGAAAATCAAGGCGATATCTGAAAAGCTCGATATGCCGTCCCCCTTTCTGGCGAAAATCCTGCAGGAGCTTGTCCCTAAAAGTATCATTTCTTCTATCAAAGGCCCCAAGGGTGGCTTTTATATCTCGGAGGATAATGCCAGCGTCTCACTGATCGAAATTGTAAAAGCAATAGACGGAGATGCCTTTTTCAAAAGCTGTGGCCTGGGCCTGTCCGACTGCTCAGATGACGAACCATGTCCACTGCACCATGAGTTTAAGATTGCCAGAGATCATCTACAGAGAATGTTCTCTGACAAGACGGTGGCGGATGTGGCCACCGATATTGCCGCTCAGGAGTTTATTTTGTTTCGCTAAGCGTTATTGATTCGTTGCTATTGCCTTACTCCACCGGGAAGGAAATAGCAAAGCTGGTTCCTTTACCTGGTTGAGATTCCACATTGATCGTGCCTTTGATCTGATTGACCAGTCCGTAGACCATATAGAGCCCCAGGCCTGTCCCTTCGCCTACGGATTTGGTGGTGTAGAACGGGTCAAATATCTTCCCAATCTGCTCCTGAGTCATTCCTTTTCCATTGTCAGAAATCGTTATCTGAACCTTGTTGTTTTTTCCTTTCGACACCTTTTTGATTACCACATTGATGGTTCCCTTTCCGTCTAAAGCTTCTATGCTATTGCGGATTAGATCCATGAAAATCTGGCTGATCGTTCGAGGTTCGCAGTTGACCGGCAGCGTATCGGGGTGATCTCTTACAATAGTTATCTCAGACCCCAGTTGATGAGACAATATCAAGAGGGCCTCATCCAGGGCCTCGATCACATCAAATTCTATTGACCTATTCTCCGTCCTTGTGTAGTTCTTTAAGGTTTGTACAATGTTCGTGGTACGTTTTACACCCGTTTGGATGATTTCGCGCATTTTATCCAGTACCTCTTTTTGTTCATTATCCTCGAGTAGGGCCTTGTTTTTCTTCAGCTTTATGATGTCAAATATCTTTTGGGTAGCCCCGGAAATGAAGTTGATCGGATTGTTGATTTCGTGCGCGATTCCGGCAGACATAATGCCTAGTGAGGCCATTTTTTCCGACACGGCCAGCCTCTCCCTGGCATTTTTCAGTTCATCAATAGCCGTCTCCAGTTCAGATTTTTGCTCTTGTAGCAAGGCGTTCAGCTCTGTAAGTTCGGCATTTGAACTTCGCAACTCGTCGTTCAGAGATTGGATGGTTTGGGTGCGCTCCAGTACTTTGATTTCTAGTTCCTTCTTTTGACGGTTGAGGGCCGAAACTCTCATTTTGTAATAACCCAAGGCTGAGAAAATAACTGCAAATATCATTGTCACTCTAAACCACAGGGTTTGCCAAAAAGGGGGAATGATATAGATATTGAGTGAGGCGTACTTTTCAGACCAATGACCCATATGATTGGATGACCTGACCTTAAAAGTGTACTTTCCTGGAGGGATTTGGGTATATGTAGTTTGCCGGTTATTTCCTGCTAGTTTCCAGTCGCTATCATATCCTTCCAATGTGTAGGAATAAGAATTGAGGTTGGGTTGCAGATAGTCCAATGAAGAAAACGTGAAGGTCAGGGTATTTTCCTTGTACCCTAGTGTCAGTTGACCGCTAAAAGCAATGTCCTGGCCGAGTAATACTGTGCCGCTAATTTCTTGCCCGGCTAAAATTGACTGATTGTTTACCTCGAGTTGTGTAATGTAAATCGGGGGATCCAGGTGGTATTGGGTTGCCTGCTCAGGATCAAACCGGATATAGCCATTGTTTCCACCAAAAAGGATATCTCCATTGTCGAGTGTGAGGGCACATCCGTAGAAAAAGCTTTTTAACGGCAATTCTTCATTGAGAGGGAATACTTCGAGCTCTCCACTGCTTACGTTCAGCTTTTGCAAAGACGTGTTGGTTACACCCCAAATGTTGCCCGATTGGTCCTCTGTAATACTGGCAGTGATTGAATTTTCGGACGATTGGGTTTTATGAATATGGGTTGTCTCTGATTCAGGGTCAAATTCCACCATTCCGTTTAGCGTACCGGCCCAAATAACTCCATTGCTCGACATGTACATGGAATAGATGGTCTGCTCCCCGGTGGTTTTTTCGAATGATTTGATATGGTGTATCTCAAGGGTTTTGGGATCTACCCTATAGAGCTTGTCATATTCGATCGTCCAGATGTACCCTGCTCCATAGCAGTGTAGTTCGGAGCCTTTTAGCAGCCCGGGCACCGCATCAAATGTGATTTTCCTGGTATCTCCTATATCACCCGAAACCCGATAGAGGCCACCGTCCCAAGCGCTTACCCACAGAGTACCTTTGTCTGTTTGGGTGAATTTACCAATGTAGGGAGCCTTCAGCCCATTTGCATCCGTAGGAGTGATGGATTTCATGGTTCGCTGCTTTGGGTCCCAAATATTGATGCCTCCTGCACCGCCGATCCATATTCGGCCGAGCGAGTCCTCTTCTATGGCATATGTGCTGTTGAGTAATAAACTCTCTGCATTGGCAGGGTCATAATTGAACGTTTTGGATACCCCTGTGCTTTGGTCTATACAGACAGCGCCATACTGACTCGCCATCCAGAGAGTATTGCCTGAACTGCTGAAAAACGACCTGATCTGATTACCAATCAGGTTGCCGTCATTTTCAAGGAAGGTTTTGTGATACCGATAGAAGCTTCCGGACTTGTGGATACGGCTCAGCCCATTGGAGGTGGCAAACCATAGTACGCCTCCCTGATCTTCAAAGACCTGCCAGATGACGTTATTGGAAATGGAATAGGGAACCTGTGGGTTGTGGTATATTTTTTCGTTGGTCGAGCGCTTTGGGTTAAACCTGTTGAGCCCAAATTCGGTTCCGAGCCATACTTTGTCCTCAGACTCGACAAATATGTGTTTGATCACCTGATTAGTATAGTTGCTCTTGGTCACAAAATCCTTAGAGGATCGGGTATTGGTATTCAAAAGTACCAGGCCCGTTTCGGTACCTACCCAAAGAAGAGAATCGGTATCCCTTTGCGTAGACTTGATGTCCATGATCAGGCGATTTTCAAGCCGGGACGTCAGGTTGCCCGCTATGGGTACCGGTTCGAATCTTTCATGATTCTTGTCCAGGCAGTTTAGGCCGTCAAAGGTTCCAACCCAGAGTCGATCATTCTTGTCAAGATAGATGCTGCGCACCGTGTTGTGGCTTAGCCCACTATTTTCCTTACTGTAGAGTTCATAGTTTTCACTATCGATGTCCAATTTTATAAGGCCCATGGCAGTCCCCACCCACAATGTGCTATCATGGGATAAGTGCAAAGTTCGAATGGCCCGGTTGCTGCCGATATCTACTCGGGTTATTTCAAATGTTTTAATATCTACCTTGCAAAGGCCATCCCAACTGCCTACCCATACATGGTGATCGGTGGTCAATACCCCTGTCAATACATTGGAGGATAGCGTGTTTTCTGTGATACCCTTACTGAATATCATGAACTCTTTCCCATCATATCTGGCCAGGCCAAAATCTGTACTGATCCATAAAAAACCATACTTGTCCTGGGTGATACCTGTCACAATGTGAGAAGGGAGTCCTTCTCTTACCGATAGGGTAGAAAAGAAGAAGTCTTGGGCAGTGGCAAATTTAGGGGCGAGCAGCCAGAGCAGGATCGCAAGGCAACGTACAGCCTTCCGGCATTTCCCGACGGTATACAAGGGTAAGCATCGTGAGTTAGGATCCTCCTGCATCCAATAAAAATACTACATTGTGGGTAATTTCCCTTATTTGCAAATCGGGTAATCAACTACAACCTGCTAGCTAAATCCTCTTGACTTATTGCCTTATCTTGATTTTGAAGGAGGTATTGTGATTGGGAATTCATGTATCACTCACCCTGGTCAATCTGGGGAAATCAATTCAATCCATTAACACCGAGTCAGGAATACTGGGCTTATTCTGAGAACTAAGCTGTGAAAATTACATTTCCATGTCTCACTTTGTCGACTTCCACGTAAAAATCGTCAAAGGTGTCGATGGCTCGTTTTTCAAAGCCTTCTTCTGTTTCAATCCAATAGTGTGACCACCCCGCATTCTTTATTATTTCGCAGAATTCATTGTCGGTCATTCCCGCGCGTCTTACCGCATAAGGCCAGATTTCTGATACCACTGGGATTCCTGTCGATATCAGTTTTTTGGCTCCCTTAAAAACGAATCCTTCGTATCCCTGGACATCGATCCAGAGCAGCGAGATATTCGAGGTAAATGAATCCTCAATGCCTTCCAGTATATAGTCAACCGTGTTGGCCGGCACTTCGATCGTTTTTCTCCTGGATTCATCATAGAGCTCAGTGCCTTTGCTTTTACCGCCATTCATTCTGATCCTGTGATCGCCGCTGTTTTTTGTACTTATCTCCATGGTGAGCGAAGAAGGAGAATCAGAGGCAGCCGAATGCAGAACCTTAATCTTACCAGCAAGACCATTGTTTTCTACGTTGTATCTCAAGAGTTCGATATTGGTTGGTTCGGGTTCGATGGCAATCGCCTTTGAAAATCCAAAATTGCGAAGCATCCCGATGCAGATTACACCATTATTGGCCCCAATGTCGAGAAGGGTTCCGCCGGGTTTATAACCATGCTGGATCAAATGCTTGTTGGCCAGATCATCAAATTTTTGCATCAACGCCAATTCAAAATTCTTTCTTACAAATAAAGAAGTAGTGATCGGATCGTAAATGTTACGCACAGACTTAAAAACGCCCTGTTTCGTCTTGAGCGTAATGGTCTTCTTGGGATACAGACAGCTGAGCCCCCAGGCCAGGTGCCTGAAAGGGTTAATGAGTTTATTAATCAATGACACCTTTTTCTTCATTTGGTTCAGTTGTTTTTTTGATCCTTTGTGTACTACAGGATACTACCTGCAAATTTTGCGCAAATATAGGACAACAATTGTTTTAGTTCGGAGTGTTTAGAGAGCTTGTGGCGACTAATTTCCAATCCCCAAATAAGATTACTTAAAAGCTGATAATCCTGTAATATGCTGCCCTAGTATGAGTAAGTGAATGTCGTGTGTCCCTTCATAGGTCACGACTGATTCCAGATTCATCATATGACGCATGATGGAGTACTCCTGAGTAATGCCCATCGCTCCAAGCACCTGTCGAGCTTCTCGCGCCACGTTCAGTGCCGTTTCCACCCCGTTTCTCTTGGCCATGGAGATCATAGCCGTGGTGGCCGTACCCTCATCCATCATTTTACCCAGCTTCCAGTTGAGTAGCTGAGCCTTAGTGATAGCTGTAAGCATTTCTGCCAGTTTCTTTTGCACCAGCTGAAAGGAGGCGATCGGCCGACCAAACTGAATTCGCTCCTTGGAGTACTTCACGGCTGTGTCGTAGCAATCCATCGCTGCACCGATGGCGCCCCACGCAATGCCATAGCGTGCAGAGTCCAGGCACATGAGAGGTGCAGAGAGCCCTTCTTTGCCAGGCAATAGGTTTTCCTTCGGCACTTTCACATTATCAAATACAAGTTCGCCCGTAGCGCTGGCACGTAGTGACCATTTCCCGTGGGTCTCAGGTGTGGAGAAACCGTCCATGCCTCTTTCGAGTACGAGGCCTTGAATCCTGCCTTTTTCATTTTTGGCCCAGACCACTGCGATATCAGCATACGGCGCATTGGAGATCCACATCTTGGCGCCATTGAGCAGGTAGTGGTCTCCCTCATCAGTGAATCGGGAAGTCATGCCGCTTGGATTAGATCCATGGTCAGGTTCGGTCAACCCGAAGCACCCCAGAATCTCGCCGGAAGCGAGTTTAGGTAGGTATTTTTTCTTCTGTTCTTCGGAGCCCATTTTATAAATGGGGTACATGACGAGTGAGCTTTGCACGGAGGCGGTCGATCGCATACCCGAGTCGCCTCGCTCTATCTCCTGCATGATCAGCCCATAGGACAGATAATCTAGACCACCGCCACCGTACTCCTCCGGTATGACAGGCCCGAAAGCCCCGATCGTTCCAAACTTAGGTATCAAATCCTGCGGAAAATGGCACGTTTCGTTCCATTCTTCGATGTGAGGCGTGATCTCTTTTTTTACAAAATCCCTGATCGATTGACGGATCATCAGATGCTCCTCAGTGAGTAGATCGTCCAGTTGGTAAAAATCGGGCGATTCAAAAGAATCTGTTTTTTGGTTTTTCATTTGGGTCATTGGATGTTGTCGTACGATTCACATCAAGTTTGTTTTGATGTGATTTAGTACCAAATTTACATTTTTATTGCGTTTGTAATTCACAGTGGTGCCGGTTAGTCACCTTTGAGAAAATGAAAAACATTGGGTTCTTGTTGGTATTGATTTTTGGCGCAGGTCAAATTTTCGGTCAGGGTATCGAACGCAGAACCTATTACGACCAGGAGCAGACGGTAGTTAAGGAGATTCTGCATGTAAAAGACACCCTAGAAAACCTGCTTGAGGGTAAGTACATATCCTATTTCCTTTCAGGAAATGTAAAGTCTCAGGGTGAATTTGCCTACAACAAAGCCACCGGGGATTGGGTCTACTACTATGAAAGCGGCAGTATCAAAAATACCGGCTCATTCATGCGAGGGAGGACAATGGGTATCTGGACTTACTATTTTGAAAATGGAAACATCCGCTCCGAAGGAATTCTTGACGATAATGTAAAAGTAGGAGAGTGGTCGTTCCACTACGAAGACGGCAGCATCAAAAGCCGGGGCCAATTTGTCAATGGTATCAGGGAAGGAATCTGGAATTACTACTACGAAGGCGGCGACCTCAAGGCACAGGCCAATTTTAAAGACGGAAGTGGTCAATACAAGGAGTTTTTCGTGTCAGGCAATCTCAAAATGGAAGGTATGAACCGGGAAGGAAAAAGTGATAGCCTTTGGGTTTACTACTATGACACGGGTGAAAGAATGGCCGAAGGGTACTACAAACAGGGACTGAAAACCGGAACCTGGAAATACTACTATAAGAACGGCAAGCTATCCGCAGAGGGTGGCTATGAGAGAGGAATGACCATCGGCAATTGGATCTACTATTATGAGACGGGGGCAAAGAGTGCCGAGGGCCTGCAAAAGAACAGCATGAAGGACGGCTACTGGAAGATGTTTTACGAAACAGGCGAGACGAAAGGCGTGGGAGAGCTCGACGAAGGTTCCGGTGAGTATAAGGAATACTACATCAGCGGAAAGCTCAAAGTAACCGGGCAGTTTAAAGACGGGCACAATGACGGTCGCTGGATATACTATGACGAAGAAGGGCATGTGGAAGGCAAGGCTGATTTCGAAGAGGGGATTGGAGAATATGAGGGCTACTACCTCAATGGTGACCTTAAAATGAAGGGTAAGATATCGGATGGAAAACGGATCGGTGAGTGGACGCTCTACAAAAAGAATGGTGAGGTCGCAGGAAAGTACCATCCTGTGTATGAGGAAGACAATCCAATATTCTTCGACGAAGAAGAGGTAACCAAGCCCAGACAAGACAGGGACTATGACAAGCCGGAGTACCGTTACAAAAACAGAAAATCACGCTATTTTACCTCGGTGGTCAATGAATACAAAGGTGTGATCATTGGGGGAAATCCGGTGTTTTCGATGATTGGATTTTTACCCGTAAGCATTGAATACTATCGTCAGGAGCGAATGGGTGTTGAACTGATGTATACCTATTACAGAAGCCCGTTTTATCTGAGTCATGGGGACATTTCCAATGGTGAGGTGTTCTCTGATGGTTTTTCGCTGGATCTTAAGCAGAAGTTTTACAGCCGGGATCAGAACTACGGCATGTTTTATTTTGGTCATGTGCTTGGGGCAAAATTTATTGATTACAATTCCTACGTAATGGGCGATGAAGGTGTAGGATCTCGTGAAGTGGTCAGTAGCCATCAGAGTTCCTACTACTATAGTCTGATGGTAGGCAATCGCTGGACGAAGCATCCAGGCAATGCAGGAGTAACGCTGGATGTGTTTTTTGGTGTAGGTGTAGGGAGCCGAAACTATACCAAGGATTATGTCGATTCCAGCTATGACGATATTTTCAGTGACATACAAAAGTCTTCCATCTATCCTCAGTTTCTGTTTGGTATTAATATCGGGTATCTGGGCTTTAAGAAGACCAAAAACCTACCCGTACCTACTAAAAAATAATGTCTAAAATATATAAGTACCGCCTCAAGCCGGAGATCGCTCTGGACGAAAAAGAATTGGGTCAGTTTCTACGATCCAAGTTGGATCAAACCCATTGGCATCTGCTCAAGCGATCTATTGACGCCCGATCCAAAAGGGTAATGGTGGATCTGGAAGTCGGGATATATGAAAATGAAGATCCATGGGTGATAGGTTATAAAAAACCGGAAGTGGATGTGTCCAATGCACCCCGGGTCATTATCGTAGGGTCAGGGCCTGCCGGATTGTTTGCCGCTCTTACCTGTCTGGAGCTGGGCGCAAAACCTGTTATTCTCGAAAGAGGGAAAGATGTAAAAGCCAGGCGACGGGACATAGCCGCCATCAACAAAGAGCACATTGTCAACCCGGACTCCAACTACTGTTTTGGAGAGGGCGGTGCAGGTACCTATTCAGACGGTAAGCTGTACACCCGATCCAAAAAGCGCGGGGACGTCCGACGTGTTTTGGAAATGCTCGTGGCACATGGGGCCAGTGAGGATATAATGATCGATACTCATCCTCATATCGGCACCAATAAATTGCCCAAAGTGATAGAAGACATCAGGGAGACCATCGTGTCTCGTGGTGGAGAAATTCATTTTGAAACCAGGGTTGAAGATTTGATTTTGAAAAGAGGTCATTTATCTGGGGTCAAAACCCAAAACGGTGACAACATCGAAGGAATAGGGGTGATCCTTGCGACGGGCCACTCTGCCAGGGATATCTTCAGACTGCTAGATCGTAAAAATATCACGATTGAATCCAAGCCGTTTGCTCTGGGGGTACGCGTTGAGCATCCGCAGACGCGGATTGATCAAATCCAGTACCACTGTGATAGCCGTGGAAAGTACCTACCTGCTGCTGCTTATTCACTGACTACTCAGACCACCATCGAGAAAGTAAGAAGGGGCGTATTTTCATTTTGTATGTGTCCCGGAGGGTTTATTGTGCCATCGGCTACCGCTCCGGGAGAAGTGGTCGTCAATGGAATGAGCCCTTCGAAACGGGATTCTAAATATGCTAATTCCGGAATAGTAGTGGCAGTAGAAAACGAAGACCTGAAAGACTATGAGAAAGAAGGTGTCTTTCGTGCACTTGCTTTCCAAAGTGAAGTCGAGAAAAAGGCTTGTGAAGTAGCCGGAGGGACGCAGGTTGCACCCGCTCAGCGGTTGGTAGATTTTGTCCATGGCAAAAACTCCGCTTCGCTGCCTGACTGTTCTTACCAGCCGGGACTGGTATCAACGGATATGAAGGAAGTCTTGCCCGAAGGTATTTTGAAAAGGTTGAAAACCGGTTTTAAGGACTTTGGTAAGAAGTCAAAAGGCTATCTGACCAATGATGCTGTCGTAGTAGGAGTGGAGAGTCGCACCAGTTCTCCCGTACATATTCCGAGAAATCGTGAGACTTTGGAACACATTGAGGTGAAAAGATTGTTTCCCTGTGGAGAAGGTGCGGGCTATGCCGGTGGGATTATGTCTGCTGCCATAGATGGGCAGAAATGTGCCGAGCAATTGATTGAGCAGTATTTGAATAAATGAGTAATAAGAAACACACAGCAATATTCGGGGCATCTGAAAACCCAGACCGATTTGCCTGCATGGCAGCCAAGCGGTTGCATGCGGCCAGCCATCCGCTGAGCTTCGTGAGCATCAAAAAAGGCGAACTGTTTGGAGAGTCTTTTCAGGACATCAGGCAGGAGCCTGAGGTGAAGGACGTAGATACAATTACCTTGTACATCGGCACCCGTCACCTGGATCAATGGTCTGATTACATTTTAAGATTGAAGCCCAGGCGGATTATTTTCAATCCGGGTACGGAGCATGATGCACTGGCGGCCAAAGCCGAGAAACAAGGAATAGAGGTCGTATATGGTTGCACACTCGTTATGTTGAGCGCTGGACAATATTAATCTCATACCATTGTTATTAACTGAAAGGTCTCATTCTGTTGATTTTGACCTATTTCTGTTAATTTTATTTATTCGTCAACCACATTCAATAAAATGAAATTCCTATCAAGACCCTGGACTATAGCAATCGCAGCTTTTTTAGTTAGTGCCATTACTTTTTCGTGCGAAGAGGATGAACCAACCGGTGAAAATATACTTCCCCAAGACATAGTAGTAGAAGTACCTGATGGATTGACCCGGTCGGGCAGCTCTGGTGCCAGGGCACTGATGGATGATGAACTCAGTGGCGGACATATTTATGTACTGCTTACCGTCTTCGTAGAGATAGCTGAAGAATCTACTCAGGTAATAGAGGATATTTTGCATGCGCTCGTTCGGCACCGTATCAATGGAGTTATGGACGTGACCTTTACCAGTGATGATGATGGCCGTCAGAAGCGGTTGGTTGTGAGAGAAGATTTTTCTTTTGAGAATGTGGCCTATGAATTTGCGCTAAGCGTGACGGATGTAGAGTCAGGTAATATCGGGATGCAGATGTATTGGAATACTACCGAAGGAAACAGACGAGGGGTTGTGCAGTTTGACCTCTATGAGTTTGATCGAGCAAATAATTCTGATGCAGGCGACACCCGGATTCAGATTGAATTTGGAGAGACCCATGCCGACTATGACAAATACATGATTGTGAGCATTGCGGGATTTCCTCTTGACGCAGCAGACGAGTTTTCTGTAGACAACTTGAAAATGTTTGTAGGGAAAACCGGTGATATTGTGGATGTCTACGGAAACACCAATCACCCGAATGCTACTTTCTTTCACGAAAACACAGGTATGAACTGGGCGTTCGTAGCTTCTGGTAATGACGCAACGGATATTGCTGTAGCGGAAGTGGGCCTTCCGCCGATTACCGCAGGTACGTCAGATCGAGATTTTCTATTGAAGGACAATTCCATTCATGCGGTCTTCTCGGCATTGATCTTGTCAGAATATCCCAATGCCCCTCAGGAATTGATTGATGCTCTGTTGTCTGACACAGAGGCGCCAGGCTTTTTTGCGAATCAGGGGTTTGAGGGTGCTGCGGATTCTCCGGGTTCGGAGTACGACGTGCATGTTTCGAGAATCGAAAATCTATCACCCTACAATCCGACAGACATTGATGGCTTGTCGATAGATTTTAATGAGAATATAAGGTAGGACTTGGTTGATCACCGTTTCCCAATCAACCCATTCAATAGAAACGCAAACTCTTTCATGTCATCATCGCAGGGCTTGATGAAGTCTAGCTTGATCATTCGTTTTTCTTTTCCGTTAGTGAGCTTAAACACAAAATCATAGCTGTGTTTTCGGCTGCCTGCTTGTAGCGGGTTTTCAAAATTGGTTTCCTCATATCGCTGGGCGGCTATTTCCTGGATGTTTTTCAACGGGATTTTTTTACTGCCCAGCAAATCATAGAATAGTTCGATATGGCCGTCTTTTTTCGAAAGTATTACCTGTTTGGGGAGCTTTTGGAGTTCTTTTCGGACAGAATAAGCAATAAAGACCAGCCCTATAAATAAGTACACAATATGCAGGATTACACCGGTGATCAACAAGCCAATCCCCACCAGCCAAATGATGATGGAGAGTGTGGAGCTGTTGTCCTCGTCGGTGATGACAAGGTCTCCATCGTCCTTTTCGATACTATACGAATGCTCAAAAAGGATTTGGGTGATGTGGCTTTCGGACATGGTCGCTTGAGTGATTCAAGCTAAAATTTAGGAAACTTTAGCCAAACTTCATCCCCGGCCCTGAGTTCGTGTCCTCACGAACCGTCTTAATTCTGCACCTTCTTCTCCTCGTACTTATAGCTCAGCAACGACAACAAGTCTCCAAAAGCATCCACCATTTTTTGTTCCTCGCGTTTGATTGGGCGGTCTTCGATTTTTAGCAGCAGATAGCCGTAGACTCCATTCAGACAGATTTGGATTTCACTGGTGATTTTGCCTGCTGATTCCTTGAGATTCTCTTCGATGAAGGGCTTCACTTTTTGATACACCTCAAGATACTTTTGATCATCTTTTTTGAGTGAGTCGTGAAGCTGATCCAATGAAGCTACCAGCTCAATTAGCTCCTGCAAGTGCCCTGACTCTTCTATTCCCTGGGACTTCATTTTGTTGATCATTTCTTCATAGTAGTTGACCTGAGCCAACTTTTCCTTGTTGTCAATAGGGAAGAAATTGATCACCTGTGTGCCGAATTTTTCAAGGTCTAACTTGTATGCTCTCAGCATGTCTTCCTTGCGGTACATTTCAATGAGGTACTCAGAAATATTTTGATTCATAAATTAAGAAATGATGGGCCTTTTCCGATCTTTAAACTTTCTGCAAATCTGACATAAACTTTTCCTATTTTTGCCTTCTTTTTTATGAAAATGGAGCAAATAAGAAACTTCTGCATCATTGCGCACATCGATCACGGTAAGAGTACTCTGGCCGATCGATTGCTGCAGCATACGGGTACCGTGGAGGATAGGGACATGCAGGATCAGTTGTTGGATGATATGGATCTGGAGCGTGAGCGTGGCATTACGATCAAGTCGCACGCCATCCAAATGAAATATAAGTCAGGCGGGGAGGAATACACGCTCAACCTGATAGACACCCCGGGTCACGTGGATTTTTCTTATGAAGTTTCCCGCTCTATTGCGGCATGTGAGGGTGCTCTTCTTATCGTAGACTCCTCTCAGGGTATCGAGGCCCAGACGATATCCAATCTTTACCTGGCGCTGGAGCATGATCTGGAGATCATTCCGGTGCTCAACAAAATCGATCTTCCCGGTGCTATGCCCGAAGAGGTATCTGATCAGATCATTGACCTGATCGGATGTGATGCTGAGGACATCATTCACGCCAGTGGCAAGACCGGCATCGGGGTGGACGACATCCTGGAGGCAATAGTTAATCGGATTCCTGCTCCTAAGGGCGATCCGAATGAGCCCCTTCAGGCCATGATTTTTGATTCGGTTTTTAATTCATTTAGAGGAATCGAAGTAATCTTCAGGGTATTCAATGGCTCAATCAAAAAAGGGGATAAAGTAAAGTTCGTAGCTACCGGTAAAACCTACGACGCAGACGAAATTGGAATTTTAGGTCTACAGCAAAAGCCGCAACAGGAAATATCAGCCGGCAACGTAGGCTACCTGATCTCGGGTATCAAAGTTGCCAAAGAGGTGAAGGTCGGAGATACCATCACCCATGTCGATCGCCCAACGACCAATCGCGTCAAGGGTTTTGAAGATGTAAAACCTATGGTATTTGCCGGTATCTATCCGGTGGATACGCAGGACTATGAAGAGCTGAGAGCCTCAATGGAGAAACTGCAGCTCAATGATGCCTCCCTTATCTGGGAGCCTGAGACCTCTGCTGCTCTCGGTTTTGGTTTCCGTTGTGGATTCCTGGGCATGCTCCATATGGAGATTGTGCAGGAGCGTCTCGAAAGAGAATTTGATATGACGGTGATCACTACGGTGCCTTCGGTACAGTTTAAGGCCATCATGACTGATGGTACGGAAATGCCCATCAACGCACCCTCGGAAATGCCAGACCCAAGTAGGATCAAACATGTGGAGGAACCCTACATCAAGGCACAGATCATCAGTAAGGCTGAATTCATTGGACCAATCATTTCGCTTTGTATGGATAAGCGCGGGACGATCCAAAACCAGGTGTATCTCACCTCGGATCGGGTGGAGCTGACTTTTGATATTCCTTTGTCAGAAATCGTGTTTGACTTCTTTGACAAATTGAAGACCATCTCAAGAGGTTATGCCTCTTTGGACTATGAGCTTACAGGATTGAAAACTTCAAACCTTGTAAAGCTCGACATCATGCTCAATGGTGAGGCGGTCGATGCCCTTTCGGCGATTGTACACCGCGACAAGGCCTACGAATGGGGCAAGCGCCTTTGCGAAAAGCTAAAAGACCTGATCCCTCGCCAGATGTTTGAGATTCCGATCCAGGCATCGATTGGTAATAAAATTATAGCTCGGGAGACTGTAAAGGCCATGCGTAAGAACGTATTGGCGAAATGCTACGGGGGTGATATTTCCCGTAAGAGGAAACTCCTCGAAAAGCAGAAAAAAGGAAAGAAACGTATGCGACAAGTGGGTAACGTAGAGATCCCGCAGGATGCATTCATGGCTGTACTAAAACTAGATTAACTATGCCTACCCTCATCGACGGACGACAGATATCCAACACGATCAAGCAAGAGATCAAAGCCCAGGTAGACCAGATGAAGGCTGCTGGAAAGCGGGCGCCTCATTTGGCGATCATCATCGTTGGAGATGATGGTGCCAGCCACACATATGTGAATGGCAAGATCAATGCATGCAAGGCCGTGGGCTTTGACTATACGTTGATGCAGTTTGCAGGCACGATCTCGGAGGATAAGTTGTTGCAGCACGTAAGCCAGCTTAACCAGGATGAGGATATTGACGGTTTCATCGTGCAGCTTCCTTTGCCGGAGCATATCTCTGTCGATAAAGTTACAGAAAGCATTTCCCCGGAAAAGGACGTGGATGGTTTCACCAATGAAAACTTTGGTAGTATCACATCAAATGTACCTCTGTTGATGCCTGCAACACCTTTTGGTGTGATGGAGTTGCTCAAGCGATATGAAATCGAAACAGAAGGCAAGAACTGTGTGATCGTAGGTGCCAGCCGGTTGGTGGGAGCGCCATTAGCGCTCATGATGTCAAACGACGCCCATGCGACGGTGACGCTTTGCCATAAATACACCGAAGACCTTAAAAGCCATACGCTCACTGCTGACATCCTGGTAGTGGCAGTAGGCAAGCCCGGGCTTATCTCTGCCGATATGGTCAAGGATGGTGCCGTGGTGATCGATGTAGGAACCACACGCGTAGAGGACAAGACCAAGAAGTCCGGTTTCCGGTTGTCCGGAGATGTGGAGTATGATGCAGTAGCTGAGAAAGCCAGCTTTATCACTCCTGTGCCGGGTGGGGTAGGTCCGATGACCATCGCCTCGCTGATGATGAACACGCTGAAGGCGGCTCAGAAAGACTAAGCACTGCTCTTGTCTTACATTCCTAAAATATCGGACAAGCTGCCCATCATGGAGATTTTCTACTCCATCCAGGGAGAAGGGAAGCATGCGGGCATGCCGGCGGTCTTCGTTCGACTGGGAGGCTGTGATGTAGGCTGTGTCTGGTGTGATGTGAAAGAATCCTGGAACGAAGAGGATCATCCCTTCATGACCATTCCTGAGATCATCGAGGAAGTTCAAAAGCACAAATGCTACAAGGTCATTGTCACTGGAGGAGAACCGCTGATGTACGATATGACTGAACTGACCAAGGCGTTGAAGGAAGCGAAGTGTGCTGTTCATATTGAAACTTCCGGTGTGTACCCCATTACAGGCGAATGGGATTGGGTTTGTTTTTCTCCGAAGAAATTCAAGGAACCACATGAGTCTATTTTTGCCAAAGCCGACGAACTCAAACCGATCATATTCAACAAATCGGACTTTGCTTTTGCTGAGCAGAATCGACAGGGATTACCTGACGACTGCTACCTCTGCCTCCAACCTGAGTGGTCAAAAGCCGAAAAGCTAATGCCCCAGATCATCGAGTACGCCAAGGATCACCCTGAATGGAATATTTCTTTGCAGACGCATAAGTATCTGGATATTCGATAGGGTACTGAGAAGAACGATCATCTCGTATGGCGCGGAAGTTTCTTACCCGTAAATAAGAAAGAAATCAGTGAGGAATTATCAATCCCCCAAAACCAACATTCTGCCAATAAAGGCACACTGCATTTTCCCCCTTTGCAAAGCAGGGCTGTTGCATTCTAGGAGTTGTAGCATAAACCAGGTGTTTCAGTTAAAGAAAAACTCCTATTATCCCTCTTTGGAGAGGGTGTAGGGAGAGGTTAAATCAAAAACTGTTTTTCTTTAGCCGAAACAAGTTAGAACGCAACACCTGTATGGCGCGGAAGTTTCTTCCGTGCCTGTAAATAAGAAAGAAATCAGCACGGAAATAATTTCTGGACTAGAAAAGGGGATCAGCGACCAACAATAACCCCCCTCTTATTTTGCATAGTTTCCAAATTTTTAAATATTCGCAAGCAGTCATTTATTAAACTCCTATGCGTAAGATTCTATTAGTCACAATCCTCCATCTTGTATTTTCTGAATTTTCTTTTGCTCAGCAGAGTGATCCGATTCTGAGATTGAACACAGACATGCATGGTCGCTCTATGAGGTCAGTAAGTGTAGATGAGAATGAGAAGTTCGTGCTGACAGTATCTGATGACAAGACGGCCAAACTATGGAATGCAACTAATGGCGATCTAATTCGAACTTTTAGAACACACATTGGCTCAGGAAATGAAGGATATTTATTAACAGGTAAACTATCATCATCTGGTGATTTAAGTCTATTGGGAGGGCTGGAAGGCATATTTGTATTTTCGTCAGCTACCGGGGAGTTGCTCGAATCCATTCCCACAGAACTGCCGGTAAAATCAATCGAATTTATGGGTAATGAGAAGCTGGTAGTGGGACTAGGTGTTGGAGCGGTTGGTGGTGCGTCCAGATCAAAAATCATAATCTATGAAGTTAACAGTTCCAAATCAATAGTCAATTTCTCAAAGCTCAAAGAACTGGATATACCGGGATCGAATCTAAGTAACCTTTCTGTCTCTGTAGGTGGGAAAATTGCTACGGTTCTGGCAAATGGAGAAATCAGACTGTACGATAATGGTCTAAAAATGACTGCCAATCTCCAACCTGTGCGAGGTAAATTTCCTTCCTCCTGCGACTTTTCTCCAGACGAGACTAAGCTGGCGGTTGGCAGCAAATGGGCAAAGGAATTGGATCCGAACTACACTCAAAATTCTATTGACATTTATTCAACTGACAATCTTCGGTTTATTCATACACCGATAGGAGCTAGTGGCCTTTGGAACGTCAAGTTTTCAAAAAATGGAATGTATTTGTACGCTGGTGGAACCAAATGGGTGGTTAAGAATCAATCCTATCAAAGGTTTATCAGACAATGGGAGCAGGGAGGTATTGGATTTTATTCTGATTTATTTACCAATGACGGCACTACAACTACAATTGCTACCGGATCTTCTGGGAGCGTCTATTATGGATCTTATATGCCTTGTTGGGGGAGGGTCAATCCGAAATTTGAATTGCTGTACCAAAAGTCCAATTTAACAGATACTTATTCTTTTGGTTTGAATCCTGCACATAGAAAATTTTCGGTCAAGCGGGATGGATCAGCTTTTGTGGTCTCTACTATGAACTATCAACAGCTGAAAGTTGATGATGTTCACTATTCACTGGAAAAGAGAAGAGTAATAGGTAACAAACAGAATTACTTGGGATACGACGATCTAAAACAAATAGGAAAGAGAATAAATACCAATAAGTTTTTTCATCAAAGTGTGATCAATATTGGTGAATCCTTGGTCAAGTTACAAAGTGGTGAAAAAGTTCAATCATGGGATCTGTCAAGTGATGAATCTCAAGTGTTGATTGGAGCTTCCTACAGCCTAATGTTATATGACAATCGTGGAAATAGGTTGCGCCACATTGATACCTACGGTGGTGAGAATTTCATGGTAAAATTAATGAATGATAGTCTGGCGTATACGGCAACCTCAAGTGGGGTTATTAGTTGCTACAATCTAAATATTGAAGATCGCTATTATCTGGTGAGCAAAGTATTAAAAGGATCGAGCGCTGATCTGTCAGGTCTTATGCCGGGAGATATTATCGTTAAGATCAATGGTCAAACTTTTGAAAGTCAATACGACCTAAAAGATCATATCAAGGGTCATTCTTCTCTAATAATAGAATTGTTAAGAAATGGAGAACGGATTGAGCTCAACGGACAAAAAAGCGGTCCATCTTTTGGCTTTGTGTTTACAGCAATTAGCGATAGCAGACTGTTTGATTTGTTCATCCATCCATCTACTAAAGACTGGATCCTCTACACACCTGACGGATACTTTGATTGTTCACCGGGTGCAGAGAAATACGTAGGTTGGCATGTCAATCAAGGTAAAGACAAGGCTGCTCTTTTTTACCCTCTTAGCCAGTTTTATGACAAATACTATACACCGAACCTCGGCATGCGACTATTGAATGGAGAAAATATCGGAAATGACGAAAGCTCTCTGGCCAAGGGGTTTGCCTTGCCACCTACCGTAAAGATTCTAAGTCCAGGCCAGTCACATATGGCTTCCGACAAAACCCTCACCGTCAAAGTCTCTGCCCAGGATCAGGGAGGAGGAGTCGATGAAATCCGACTCTACCACAACGGCAAGATGGTGACCACCACCCAGCGCGGCTTCAAGGCCGTGGGAGAGACCCAGGAGTTCACCATCAGCCTGGTAGCCGGAGAAAACCGCATCAAAGCGACTGCCTTCAACGACGACCGTACCGAGTCCATCCCCGATGAGATCATGGTTTACTATGAAGGGACTCAAAAAACCAGCGACCTGCATATGCTAGTCGTAGGTCTCAACGCCTACCGAAACCCCAAGTACAACCTCAACTACGCCCTGACCGATGCACAGGCCTTTAGCCAATCCATCGAATCGAAAGGCGCTGGGATTTTCGATAATGTGAACGTCACGTTTGTGCAAGACAGCGATGCCACCCGTGAGGGCATCACTCAGGCGTTTGAACAAATCAAAACCCAGGCCGATGCGGAGGATGTTTTTGTCTTCTACTATGCCGGTCATGGTGTGATGAGCATGGGTGAGCAGTCGGAGTTTTACCTGATCCCATACGAAGTGACGCGATTGTATGCAGAGGATGACATGCTCAGAGGCAAAGGGATATCCGCCAGTGAGCTGCAAGAGTTTTCTCGTACGATCTCAGCGCAGAAGCAGCTCTTCGTATTGGATGCTTGTCAGTCGGGGGGTATGACTGAAGTGCTGGCTTCCCGAGGAGCAGCAGAAGAAAAAGCCATTGCGCAGCTGGCACGCAGCACGGGCACCTACTGGCTTACCGCCAGTGGAAGCGAACAGTTTGCCAGTGAGTTTGCTGCCCTGGGACATGGGGTATTTACTTTCGCCATTCTCGAGGGGTTGAGTGGATCCGCTGATGGGACTAACAACGATAAGAAGATCACCGTCAAAGAACTCAGCGCCTACCTTGACGAAAAAGTACCGGAGCTCTCCGAGCAGCACAAGGGCGAACCACAGTTTCCCACGATCTATGGTTATGGTCAGGACTTCCCGATTGGGGTGATTGGGGAGTGACACTAATTCGTCACCGTCTCAAAAGCCTTAGAATCTGTCAGGCTGAGGTACTTGAAGCCTTGCTGTTAGAAGCAGGCAGACACTTCGAGAGCCTCAGTGTGACAAATGAAAGAATGTTAGCTTTTGAGACTCTAATGATACGCACTACTTCTGACTTTGTTAAGGCGCATTAGCGACCAACGATCAGCGAATAACCATCATATTCCTTCGTTATACTATTTTTGGCGAAATATGAGAGTACTCACCTGTTTAGCATTTTGGATTCTGGCTTTGCCCCTGGCCGCACAATACACCCAATACCACTCTGAGGATAAGAAGGCCCTTAAATATTATGAAGAGGCTCGACAGTTTTTGAAGCGAGCCCAGTTTGCCGAAGCGATGGAGCCATTGCAAGATGCCCTTAAGCGTGATCCCGAGTTTATCGAGGTATGGCTGGCCCTGGGAAGCATGCATTCGCGTATGCAGCAGGATAGTCTGGCTGTTTATTATTTTCAAAAAGCCCTGGAGGTTGACCCTGACTATCACAAGTCCAAGTATGTGTATTTCGCCATTGGTGAGGCGTACCTAAAGGAAGCCCGATATGAAGAAGCGCACGAATATCTGATGCACTATCTCCGAACCAATCATGACGACCCTAAGAAGGAAAGGCAGGCAAGGGACATGATAGCAGATTGTCGTTTTGCCATGGAAGCCTTGAAAAACCCGTATAACTATAATATTGAAATATTACCTGACCATGCCAATCACTTTAAGATGCAGTATTTTCCGGCTCTGAGTGTGGATCAGGAGACCTTGTATTTTACCCGAAGAGAAGGTTTTGGTCATGAGAATGATGAAGATGTATTCTTTTGTACCAGGGATGGTGAAGGCTGGACAGTCCCTAAATCCATTTCCCCAAATATCAATACAACAGACAATGAAGGAGCGGCTACAATATCGGCAGATGGGCGTATGTTGGTGTTTACATCATGCGATGGACGGCGTGGGTATGGCAGCTGCGATTTGTATGTATCTTATAAGGAAGGGGACAATTGGTCCGAACCCAAAAATATGGGTGATGAAATAAATTCCGCTTCCTGGGAAGCCCAGCCCTCACTTTCTGCCGATGGGCGTACCATTTATTTTGTTTCAAAACGGCCTAACGGTTTTGGAGGGAAGGATATCTATGCTGCCACACAAAACAGGAGAGGAAAGTGGCAACCCGCAGTAAACCTTGGCAACAAAGTAAATTCCAATAAGGACGACATTTCACCATTCATACATGCTAATGGAGAAAGCCTCTACTTTGCATCCAACGGCCACACAGGCATGGGCGGTTTGGATATCTATAGGTCGGAGCTTTCCGATTCTGTTTGGTCCGAACCTGTGAACCTGGGATACCCCCTCAATGATGCACACGATCAATTGTCATTGTATATATCTTCTGATAGCAGATCGGGGGTCTATACTATTGAAAAGAGCATTGATCACGAGTTTACCAGCAAGCTCTATTCTTTTGATTTGCCTGATACTTTTCAAGTGACCCATCATAGTGCCTACCTAAAAGGTACGGTGACGGATGAAAAAACCGGTGCTCCACTGGCATCAACCATCAAGATCTACAAGCTGGATGATTCCGATTTTTATTCTGAACTGGAATCTGATAAAATCAACGGCACCTACACGATTGTATTGACAGAAGGAAATAGGTATGGGATCTATGTGACCAGCCCGGGATATATATTTAAGGACTTTGCTTTTCGCTTTGAGGATGTGGCTTCTTTTGACAAAAACCTCTTGGATATCCAACTGCAAAAAGTGGAAGTGGGAACCAAAACCGTTTTAGGCAATATCTTTTTTGACTTTGATGATCACAAGCTTAAAAATGAATCCATGTCCGAACTCCGGGTTGTTTACTATTTTCTTCGGCGCAATCCTGGGGTGAAGGTTGAGATCTCTGGTCATACCGATAGCTTCGGATCAAAAAATTACAATTTGCAGTTGTCTGAAAAAAGGGCCCAAACGGTATATGATTTCCTTATATCAAGGGGTATCAAAGATATCCAGCTGAGCTACCGTGGATATGGCGACCAGCAGCCTTTGTCCACTGAAGATACCGAGGACGCACATGCTTTGAACCGTCGAATTGAGTTCAAAATCCTCCAGGTGGAATAAAAACATAGTTAAACCTGCGATTTTGTCAAAACCCCTAAACGGTTACATTTCTGTTGTTTAGGTGCAGATTTTCGAAAAATAATTTTAAATTAATGGTTCATGCAACTGTATTAACCCAAAATCCATTCGCATGGTCGGCTTAATTGGTATGCATGTCGACTAATAATTGTTAGTTTTTATTGGTTGGGTTTTTAAAAAGTCATATGTTTGATTTTAGGAAAACTATTTTTAATCATTTATTAACATTTAAAAAATACAATATGAAGAGGATTCTACTTATTTGTTTCATGTTGTTGTCTGCACTCGTTACAGAGTCGTGGGCGCAAGACCGTACTGTTTCAGGTACAGTCAAAGATGAAAGCGGTGAGTCGCTCCCGGGAGTAAACATTATACTCAAGGGGACTACCACCGGTGCCACATCAGACATTGATGGAAACTGGCAACTCAGTGTTCCATCTGAGGGTGGTACACTTGTATTTCAATTCGTGGGTATGGCCACACAGGAGATTGCTGTGGGTTCCAGATCTGTGATAGACGTAGTGATGGCTGCGGATGCAAAGCAACTCGCTGAAGTGGTCGTGACTGCAGCGCAGATCGAAAGACAAAAGAGGGCACTGGGATATGGTGTCGAGACTGTGTCTGGAGAGAGTGTACAGCAGGTGTCAGAGCCTGACGCGCTTAGGGCGATTCAAGGTAAAATTGCCGGGGTTAACATTACTGGTTCCAGTAGTGCACCGGGTAGTGCGACTAGGATTACCATTCGAGGTAACTCATCGCTACTGGGTAATAACCAACCCCTGTTTATTGTAGACGGTATTCCATATAATAACAATACCAATAAACCAGGGGATGCGAATAGAGTTCAAAATAACAATGACCAGTTGACAGGTGGTGGTTCTTTTGGTTCTCGTATTTCTGACTTGGATCCTAATAACATTGAGTCTATCAATGTATTGAAAGGTGCTGCAGCTTCTGCTCTTTATGGAGCCAGAGCAGCCAATGGTGTGGTTATTATTACCACCAAAACAGGTAGCTCCAAGGTATCCAGAAAAGGGTTGGAAGTAGGTTTGAATCTTTCGTACTCTATAGAAAATCCTGCGAACCTTCCAGATTATCAAAATACCTACGGAACAGGTACTGACTTTGGATATCAGCAGGTAAATGGTTCTTGGGGAGCTCCTTTCGTAGGAACCCGGGATTATGCGACAGTGACAGAAATACCCCACTGGTACGATGGACGTGCCGGAATGGAGGAGTTCTGGGGAACAACTGTTCCATATCAGGCATACCCAAATAACGTGAAAGACTTTTTTGATACTGGTAAACTTTGGGAAACTTCTGTTTCCATTTCCGGTGGAAATGAGAACTCTGTCATGAGTATGGTGGTATCAAATACTGATCATAGTGGTATTACTCCTAATACATCGTTCAATAGGTTCTCTGCCAGTGTGGGTGGAAACAGCACTTTGGAGAACGGCATCATTATTAGCGGTAATTTGCAGTACACTCGAACTAAACAACATAGTTTCCAGGGTGGTGCAAACAACGCTGTAGGTAACGGTTCAGCTTTTGCACGGACTTTGTACCTGGGTAGAAACTGGGATTTACAAGGTCAGCCTTATCAGAACCCAGTGACGTTGGGTAGTGAATTTTTCGTAGCAAGATCTCAGGCCGATAACCCATATTGGTCAGTAGAGAATGCGGGTATCGATAGTGAGACCAACAGGATCAACTCGATGCTTAGCATTGGTTATGATATTACTGATTGGTTGAATCTCAAGTATTTTGTTGGAATAAACCAGTATTCTCAAAGATCAATTGATTATTTCAGACCTGGATCTAGAGGTGCTTCCGGATCAGGACAGGTTAATGAATTGAATAACCAGTTTCTTGAAATATCTCACAACTTCCTGACAACTATTAATAAGAAGTTGACGGATGATATTGGATTGACTGCTATTTTGGGATTAAATGCCAATGAGCAAGAAACAAGAGATCAGGCTGTTTTAGGTGTAGGTTATGTAGATTTTTATATCAATGACCTTGATAATACAGTATCTCAGGTGGCTAACTTAGGTGGCTTTTATGAAGAACGATTGATCGGTGTATTTGCTGATTTGAGTTTTGATTACAAGAACTGGTTATTCCTAAACGTAACAGGAAGAAATGACTGGTCTTCTACATTGCCAAAAGCAAACAGAAGCTTCTTCTACCCATCGGTGAGTACATCATTCATCTTCACAGATGCTTTGGATATTTCTTCAAATGTCCTTTCTTCGGGAAAAATCAGAGCCAGTTATGCACAGGTAGGAGCAGCAACGCTTCCATACCAGATTACTCCGATTTTCTTCTTGAATGCAAATGGATTGACTTCTGGTCAGCCTGGAGCGACTTCAATGCCTTTTAATGGGACTGCAAGTGCGACGCTGCAAAATCAGGCACGTGATCCTAATTTGAAACCCGAAAGAACAAATGAAATAGAATTTGGTCTTCAACTCGGTTTCTTTAATGATAGAATCAATATCGATGCTACCGTATATGACAGACGAACTATTGATCAGATCATTAGTATTCAGACGACAAGGGCTACAGGATTTAGCAGCTTCCTGACAAATATTGGAGAAGTCTCAAATAAAGGAGTGGAACTTGGTCTCGATGTAACACCTGTTCAACTGGACAATGGTTTCAGATGGAACATGTATTTCGCTTATACACACAACAACAACGTCGTTGAAAACCTTGAAAACGATATAATCGATGTGGATGAGGTGACTCTCATGCCTACTTTCTCGGGATCTGTGTCTGCTGTACATATTGCAGGTCAGCAGTTTGGTCTATTGAGAGGTAGTGTGTCTGCCAGAGATCAGGACGGAAACCTATTGATTGACCCAGCCAGTGGACAGTTGATCAGTGCCACATCTCCTGACATCATTGGTAATCCCAACCCTGATTTCATTATTGGTTTTACCAATACTTTCAGTTGGAAAGGTTTTACATTGAGCGCAGTTATTGACTGGAAGCAAGGAGGCGATATGTACTCTGTAACTAACTTGTCAATGCTCGGTAGAGGGGTGACCAAAGATACAGAGGATCGTGAGACACCACAGGTTATTCCGGGAGTCTATGGAAATCCTATCACAGAGGAGCCATTGATAGATCCTGAAACAGGAGAAACCATTCCGAATACGACCATTGTTGATGTAAACACTCTTTGGTTTGGAAACTCTTTTGCCATCAATGGACAAGACGAATGGAGCGTATGGGATGCTACTGTAATTCGACTTAGAGAGGTGACTTTGTCTTATGAACTGCCTAAGAAAGCTTTGGATAAGACACCATTTGGTACGGCTAAATTGTCAGTATCTGGTAGAAACCTTTGGTACAGTGCTCCGAACTTCCCTAAAGCATCGAATTTCGATCCTGAGGTGAATACATTTGGTAGTAGCAATGCCCAGGGATTGGAGTTTACGTCTTCTCCTTCTGTGAGACGTTTCGGTGTTAACCTAAGTCTTACATTTTAAATAATGACAAAATGAAGATATTAAGCAAAATAAAATATATAACATCAGCAGTGCTTGTTTTAGCATTGATGATGACCGGTTGCGAGGATTATTTGGATATCAATGAAGACCCAAACAATCCTACCCAGGTGACCAGCGCTCTATTATTGACCGCAGCACAAACGAATATGGGATATAGCTTTGGTAATGATGCCGGCGGATTAAATGGACATGCAAGTACTGTGGTACATCAATATGTTCAGCGAGGTACCATCAATGATTATGGGCTTCAGGGAACAGATTTCCCTATCCAGACTGCCTGGAGATCTTTATATGCGGGTGCGTTGAAAGATTTGAACGTTATCATAGAACAAAGCACTGCATCTGAAGATATGCAGTATGTAGGAGTAGCTCAGATTCTGACTGCCTACATATATGCGAGTATGGTAGATCTCTGGGGAGATATTCCTTACTCTGAGGCACTTCAGGGGCCTGCTGTTCAGATATTTCCTGCATTTGAGGATGGGGAAGACATCTATGCCAGCTTGTTTGATATGATAGATACCGGTATCGGTAATCTTTCAGGAGGAGGAGCTGCTATTGGTGCTGAGGACTTGATCTATGGAGGAAATGTGACCAGGTGGAGAAGACTTGGTAGAACTCTTCAGTTCAAGATGCTGAATAACATGAACCGTATGGGCGGAGGAAATCCTACAGAGCTACAGGCATTGATCGATGGGGGAGACCTTTTCCAGGATATGTCAGATGACTTTGAGTTCGCCTATGGAACAAGCATTGCTCCTGAAAACAGGAACCCAGGTTTCGTGCAGGAGTGGTCTACTGGAGGTCAGTTTTATTACATAGACCCCAACTTCTTTGAGGTGATGAGAAATCAGGATACTTTTGGACATGGTACTTTGCTTTTAGGAGCACCGGATCCAAGGATTCCTTACTATTTCTTCAATCAAATGGCTCAGGATAGTATCGCTGTATATGGTGACAGCTATGCTGAAAACCCATGCGCTTACTGTCCGTCCACTACAGGAACAGGCTTCTTGTCAATCTTTTCATACTCATTCAATATTGATCCGAACGAAGGATTTGATCAGGGGGCTTCTCAGACTATTGCAGGTCTGTATCCTCTAGGTGGTGCCTATGACAATCTTGCCGGTGGTATCGCATCTAATGCAGTATCCCTTAATGCGGGTGAGGTTACAGGCCCTGGTACCGTAGCCCAGAGATATCTGACTTATGATGAATTGCTGTACATGCAGGCTGAGTTGCTGGAATTGGGATTAATCACTGTCGGTGGAAATACTGCAAGAGATATGCTGTCAGCAGCTATCGATGCATCTTTTGCCAAGGTGAATGCAGTGGCCGGTGGTGTAGGGGCTCCTACCATAGATGCAGCTAGTATTACTGTATATAGAGATGCAGTTTTGGCAACTTATGATGCAGCAGCTGACCCTATGGAAGTGATAATGACTTCTAAGTGGACTTCAACATTTGGTAACGGAATGGTATCGTACAACGATGCCAGAAGAACAGGATACCCTGTGTTCCATGATGGAAATGCAGATAACCTGGCGACTACAGTTCAGACTCGTCAGTTCCCTGTTTCGTTTCCATATGATATCAATGATGCTACATTGTATAAGGATCCACCACAGCAAAGAAATATTGCTACGGACAAAGTTTTTTGGGATAACTAATAGCTAAAGAAACATGAAAAATATACTTAAATATATAATTCTGGGAATTCTTGCAATGCCTCTTCTTTCTTGTGAAGATGAAGATTCGCAACGTATTCCTTTAGATGACTTGGTAGGTGGTCCCAATTTTAGGATGACGGTGGATCCCGAGTTTGGATTCTTGAATTTTGAAGAGTTGAGTACGACTTTTCTTAGATATGATCTATTTTCAAATGGAGTAGGCATTGATTCAGTTGGTGTTCAGATGATTTATGTAAGCGGTGGTGTCAATATTGACACAGCGGTAATACGCAGTTATTCTGGATCAGAGTTAGCCCAAGGGCCAATTTTGGACGTAGACATTACCGCAGTTGAGTTGATGGAGTCCATGGGACTTACTACCGACGATATTTCTGGTGGTGACAGTTTTGTGTTTACAAACTATGTGACCATGACTGATGGAAGGGTCTATCCTTCTGTGACCGTCAATGGAAACATCAACGTAACTCCGGATTTGGTAGCAGCAGCTGGTACTCAGAGTTTTACAAGTGGGTTCACAGCTTACGCAGGATGTCCTTCCGATCCTATGGATTTTGAAGGTAACTATTCAGCTGTGATTACTGCTAGTAACTACGGTGGATTCATAGGATCATCGAACGATGATGTGGATATTACATTTGTGGGCCCCGAGCCATTTAGATATCAAATATCAGACGTTTCGGCTTTGGCTTATGTACCCTTTGGTGGAGAGGCTTATCCTGGTGATTTTTATGATATATGTGGTAGCCCGTTAGGGTTGACTACTTCTACCTTTGGTTCTACTTCTGATACTGGTGGAGGTACCTGGGATAATGACAATAAGGTGTTGACGTTGAACTACTTCGAGTCGTTTAATGGTCTGAGCTGGACGGTCGTATATACGCTTAATCCATGATATTTTTGAATTAAAATATAATTGAAAATGAAAATAATTAATAAAATATATATTCTTGGATTGGTAGTGCTTACGATAGTATCATGTACAGTGGATGACTATACTGATGCACTTGCACCAAGGCCATTAAATGCTCCTGCTGGTTTTCCGGATGACCCTGTGGTCGATTATGCGTCAGGTTCTGTTATAGAAACAGATACAAACGATGACATGTGGATATACATGGAAAGCGGAGGAAGCGTGGTTTTCAATATCGAGGTGATTGCAGCACCAGGTATGATGGACTCTGTGAGTGTTTCACTCTCTAATAGCGTTCAACCTGAGGATTTAGGAACAGTGACAAATGTCACTTTCCCTGATGGGCAGGAGTCTGGTACTATAAGCGTCACATATGTGGCGGGTAATGTACCAGGTGATGAGGACATATCCATTACCGTTTGGGATGCACAAGAACCTCGTAAGTCGCAGACCTACGCGAGTTATTTGACTATGAGAATCAATGAATGTCATGCAAATAACAATCTCTTGGGTGATTACGCGACAGTGTCTAATGGGTTTGATGGTGTTGCCGGAGCAGACTATACTGATCTGAGAGATACAGTGAGTGTATACCTGCGAGGTGATAACCACCCAGGTTACGTTAGATTTAGCGACGGGTCGTTTGGTCTCTATACAGTACAAGGCTACAGCGGCGATTTCATCAATGTTGAGATTTGCGACGGAGATGTATTAGGTGCTTCAGAGTCTGGTGGAGTTGCAAGTGATTTCACTTATTCTGGTACCCTGAATGCTGATGGTAGCATGAACATAACATGGTCTAATATTTATGGAGACACAGGTACAACTGTAATGACTCCACTGTGACCGATGTAACAAATATTTTATAAACGAAATGGCTACAGGGCCTTATGCTCTGTAGCCATTTTACTTTCCTTCCATTCCAAGGTTTTAATACCACTCATTTTTTCAGCAAATGAAAATATACAGCATAGTACTATTCACCTCATTGCTCGTTTGGACTAACAAAACATGGAGTCAGACGGACAAGACCGTTGGGTTGATCGATAGTCAAAATGATGCATATAGCGGTTACACCCTATTTGCACCGATGAATCAAACCCATACCTACCTCATAGATATTGAAGGGAACCTTTTGCATAGTTGGGAGGCAGTGAGAATTCCTGGTCACACGGTTTATCTCACGGAAGAAGGGGATTTGTATCGAGCAGGACAGTTCACAGAAGAGCCGGAAAAAATGATAATTAACGGTCCTGGTGGAGGTGGTATTATAGAAAAGTACAACTGGAATAGTAATCTCATTTGGTATTATGAGTATTCAGATAGCCTTAAGAGGCAGCACCACGATTTTAAAATATTGCCAAATGGTAATGTGCTGATATTGGCCTGGGAAGCAAAGACCGGTGAAGAAGCGATCAGCATGGGTCGGGATCCTAGTGGGATAAACGAGGAGCGAAATGTAATTTGGCCCGATCACTTAATAGAAGTAGAGCCTGGTGATGTGTCAGGCGGTGAAATTGTCTGGGAGTGGCATGTCTGGGATCACCTTGTTCAGGATTTTGATTCTACCAAGGCCAACTATGGAAGTGTAAGTGAATCTCCACATTTGGTGGACATTAATTTTAACGTAACAACCAATCCTGACTGGAATCATGTAAACGGGATCGATTACAATCCTGTGCGCGATGAGATTATTTTGAGTGCCCGCTCATTTCACGAGTTTTGGGTCATTGACCACAGTACCACCATCGAAGAAGCAAAAGGCCACACAGGGGGTAATTCCGGTAAAGGAGGCGATTTGCTGTATCGTTGGGGCAATAATGCCACCTACAAAAAGGGAGATGAGGACACCAGAAAGCTATATGGGCAGCACAATGTCCATTGGATTCCTTACAATAAGCCCAATGGAGGTAAAATAATGATATTTAACAATGGTCAAAACAGACCTGATGGAAGCTATACTTCAATTGAAATATTGGATCCATTGTCTGGTGAGTCTGAATATATGCTGGATGAATCTGGCGTGTTCCTTCCTTTAGATCCGGAGTACAGGTATACAGCACCTGAACCTGAGGAATTCCTGGCCGGTAGATTTTCAAGCGCGCAGCAGCAAGCCAATGGGAATATTCTTATTTGTGATGGCCCCCTGGGGCACTTTTTTGAAATCAACCCAAATGAGGAAATAGTCTGGGACTATTTCAATCCTGTTACTCCTGATGGCGTCCTGGAGCAAGGTGAAGACCCGTTTGGTAAGAACTCTGTGTTTCATGTCCAAAGATTTGACTCTACCTATGCGGCATTCGAAGGAAAAAACCTTGTCTCTCAAGGGCCGATTGAGATTTATCCTAAGCCGCCATTAGCAGTGAAGAAACCGACAGTTCCTGACCTTAGTATATATCCGAACCCGGCCAATACACAATTGGCTGTTAGTCATACTGAAGACACTTATGCTGTGTTGGTGTATGATTTAGGAGGAAATCAGGTCTTGGCTTTGTACAATTACAACAATCAGGAAACTATTAATATAAGTGAATTGAAAAGTGGCATGTATATCATATCAATTGATCATAACTTTAAAAGATACTTTATCAAATATTAGAACCACAATACCCCAAAACGATGACTAAACGACTTTACATTTTTATGGCAGTTGCTTGTACTGCTTTTATCCTTTCTCTTTCATCCATCCTATGGTTTTATAAAAGCGTTCCTTCGGACGATTATCAATTAGTTCTTGAGAAGTACGAGAGACACAAGGCTCTAGCTGATAACTACCGACAAGGAAATTACAAAAGCGTAAAGGAACTACCAAGAAGAGATCGTCCGGATCTGGCTTTTCTTCAGGATTTCGAATTAACTAAAGATCCGGCTCTAGGTTACCCTCCTTCTGACCGGAGGTTTGAGGCTTTTGAGATTGGAAAACAAAAGCTGGCCAAAAAAGCAGCAGCGAAAGCAATAGATAATGTTATTTGGCAAGAGAGAGGCCCAAACAATGTAGGAGGAAGGACTCGAGCTGTAATGTTCGACCCTAATGATCCAAATGTTGAAAAAGTATGGGCAGGGAGTGTTAGTGGAGGCCTATGGTATAATAATAACATAATTGATCCAAATTCTGAGTGGAGGTCCTATGATGATTTTATGGCGAACCTGGCGATTAGTAGCATTGTTTATGATCCCACGGATTTGTCAACTTTTTATTTGGGCACAGGAGAATTATTTGGAAATGGAATTCGTGGCGCTGGGGTTTGGAAGACTGTCGATGCCGGTCAAACCTGGGTACAATTGCCAAGCACAGATAACGAAAATTTCAGGCATGTACAAAAAATGGCTGTTACTCAGAATGGAACAGTGCTCGCAGGAACAATAGCTGGAATGTACAGGTCTGAGAATGATGGTGATTCCTGGACTCGTGTGCTATTGGATGACGATAGAATAGCCGACATTGAGATTGCCACAGATGGAGTAATATTTGCAAGCTCGGGAGCTCAGGCTCCAGGTCAAATATATCGTTCGGTTGACGATGGTCTTAACTGGGAAAATATATCTCCTAATGACAATGGTCGTAGGATTGAAATTGCCGTGGCTCCATCTAACGCCAATGTGGTCTATGCCATTGCAGATCGAAATGGAACAGGACGTGGTGAAATTGGCTTCTTTGTAGTCTCTTCTGATCAGGGGGATACCTGGCAAAATTTGTCTGTTCCGAGATACACAGAACAAAGCTGTTCTTTTGGCGATGAACAGTTTACACGTGGACAAGCCGGATATGATCTGATTCTGGCAGTAAATCCTTCAAACGAAAATGATATTATTGCAGGAGGAATCGACTTGAACCGATCCCTCGATGCAGGAAGCACTTGGTCTTTGGTCTCATACTGGACAGGTTCTTGTGATGATTATGTTCATGCAGATCAGCACATGATCACTTACCGACCCGGAACTGATAATGAAGCACTATTTGGCAACGATGGGGGGGTGTTTTATTCGGCAAATATCAATGCTACGGATCCAGAGTTCGATAGTAGAAATAATCACTACAACGTGACTCAATTTTATGCAGTGGCAACGAAGAATGAATTAAATGCGAATTATTATTTGGCAGGATCGCAGGATAATGGTACCCAGAGATTTGATAAAGCCGGCGTGGGTAATACCCTGGAGGTGACAGGAGGCGATGGGGGATATTGCTTCGTGGATCAACTGAATTCTGATATTCAGGTAACGAGCTATGTGTACAACTCCTATCGGTACTCAAATAATGGAGGAGGGACATTTTTTGACATCAGTAATGATCAGACACGAGGCAATTTTATAAATCCAACAGCTTATGATTCTGATGCAAAAATTCTCTACAGTGCAGGAAATCCAGGAGAATTGATGAGAATAACAAATATGGATACCGATCCTTCAAGTCAGGAGGCGGTAATGATATCTCAGATAAGCGGGGTGATATCTGCTTTTGAAGTTTCTCCTTATTCGGATAACACGATCTTTGTGGGTTCAACAGGGACAGAGAGGATTCTGAAAATTACGGATGCCAACGGCACCCCTTCAGCAGTGGCTTTAACTGGTAATCTGGATGTTGGGAACGTGTCTTCACTTGATTTAGGAGCTTCTGAAGATCAAATTTTATTAACCTACTCTAATTATGGTGTGACATCTGTATTCGAAACGCTTGATGGCGGCACCACATGGGCCAATAAGGAAGGTGATTTGCCTGATATGCCTGTAAGATGGGGTATTTACAACCCTAACAACCGAGATGAAGTATTACTGGCTACTGAGGTAGGAGTTTGGTCTACTGATAATTTTTCAGCTGAAAATCCTGTTTGGGAACCTACCAACGAAGGTCTTGCCAATGTAAGGTCGGACATGTTGGTATATCGTGAGGCAGATCAGCAGGTTGTAGTGGCAACTCACGGTCGCGGAGTTTACACTTCAAACGTTTTTGCTGACACACCCGATGCAGCTTTTAAACTTAATTCTGTGGTGGCATATGAGGGGCAGGAGGTGTCGTTTTCGGATGAATCTCTATTGGCTGCAGATTGGGTATGGGACTTTGGAGATGGCGGGAGCTCGTCAGACCAAAACCCCAATTACACGTTTGGCGCTGCTGGTAGCTACGATGTAATGTTGTCAATTAATTCCGGAGCACAAACCATCACTAAAACTGTAAACGTATTGCCTGCTCGCAGTACTCCCTATTTGACAAGTGATGGTGGAGACTTTGAGAGCAACCCAAATGATTTTGTGGGCAGTTCTTTGATCAATGACGATTTGCTTTGGGAACGCGGGACTCCCGGCAATAGATTGACCACTTTAAGTTCGGGAACGAACGCTTGGAAAACAGATTTAGATGGAGACTTGACTACTGCTGGGATCAATCAATTTGCACTGTTTACTCCTGTTTTTGATTTGTCAAATACAGAAAAGGAATACAGTATTAGCTTTAAGAAAAGTATAGAGAATGCGTATTGCAATTCACCGTTCGCTATGCAGGTTCAATATTCACTCGATTATGGAGCAAACTGGTCGACATTGGGCACTACTGGAGAGGCTTATGGAAGCGTCAATTGGTACAATAGAGGGCCGAATGAGGGATGTGCGATTTCGCCTGAAATTTTTGAAGATCAACTGGGTTGGGTTTATTCCGTTCTACCTACAAATGATCCTCCAATTGACAATGCGGCTGATAATGAAGACACTCAATACAAATTAAATTTCCTTGCAGGGGAGTCTTCTGTGGCATTTAGGTTTGTTGTAGGGGTAGGCAATTCTGGTGATGAGTCATCCTATGATAGGGATGGATTTATGATTGATGATTTTGAAATCCAGGTAACGGATCCTACTGCAGCGTTTGCAGTGGACAATCCTCAAGCAGCTGTAGGCAGGGAACTTCAATTTAGTTATTTGGGAAGTGGGGCTACATCGTTCAGTTGGGATTTTGGCGATGGAGGCTCGTCGACTGATCAAAATCCAAAATACACATATCAAACTTCTGGAAAGTATACCGTTTCTCTGACCATCACGAGCACCGCTGGGGGTACCACTGAGGTTAAAACGGATTATATCAATATTCTACAGAAGTATGATGCCCCGTATAGTCCTGAAGATGGTGGCAATTTTGATGTAAATCAGGATGATTTTGTAGCTGGAAATATAGCAGGGACTCCTTGGGAGCTGGGAAATTCAAATATTTCCGGTAAGGATGGAACCGCAAGTGGTGATTTTGCTTGGGTCACCGGTCTGGCTGATGCAGAATATGTAGATCTGTCAGAAGCGTACCTTTATTCGCCGACTTTTGACATGTCCGCCCAAAAGAAGTATGACTTAAGGTTTAAGGCGAAATACCGATTCGAAGTGTTTGATGAAGAGGACAAATCCTGGGATGGTTTCTTGGTCGAGTACTCTACTGATCTTGGCATCAATTGGATTAAACTGAATAACAAAATGGAGTCGGGTTGGTATAATTCAATTACTACGGCTTCGTCAATCTTCGGGCCAAATGTACCCATTTTTAGTGGAGATACTGAGGGCGAATTTGAAACTTACTCTACTGACTTGACTTTTTTATCAGGCGAGTCAGATGTCATGTTTAGGGTTTATTTCAGGACAGATTGGGGTTCTACAGAAGTGGGTATGGCATTGGATGATTTTTCTTTGGATGCCGAGGATTTGGTCAACGCTGTGCCTGAGTTTACCTATGAAAACACCTCAGGGTGTAGTGGTCAGGTGGTGACCTTCTCAGACGCATCTACAGGTGCTGTTGATAGTTATTCCTGGGATTTTGGGGCTGGGGCTTCCCCAGGAACCGCTACAGGCGCAGGCCCACACAATGTGACCTATAATGCCGATCAACTTCAAACCAGTACCGTTAGCTTGACAGTAGTAGGAACCTTGAATGGCGAAGTAACAGAAACTAAGGCAGATGAAATTGTGACTGCTCCAATCCATACTCCTACAATAGAGGAGGTAGATAACGGAGATGCGGCTTCCTACGAGCTACAAGCTTCCGAAGGTGAATCCTATCAATGGTATTTGAACGATGAAGTAATTTCTGGTGCGACTAGCAGATCACACACCACCAGTACGTTTGGTGAATATCAAGTTGAAGTTGACGTGGCTGGATGTGTTGCCATATCCGATATTTATGAATTGGATAATGTGACTGCCATTGATGATGAGTTCGATCAGGTTGTGCTGTTCCCCAATCCTACTGATGGAATCGTGAGACTTCAGGGGCTGGATGCTTTTGGCGAAGGAAATGGTGAGATGGCTGTGATAGACTTTACTGGAAGAACAGTGATGACGCTTGGAGTTAATGATATGATTGATCTATCAGGACTTCGAGGGGGTAGTTATCTTCTACTTATCAAAGTGAATCAGGGGGAAATAGTACGAAGAATTACGATTAAATAATATCATGGCTCAGATTAGGTTTTATTCTTTGTTTCTTTTTTTGCTTGTGGCTGGTTGTAAATCAAGTCAGCAAATTGATTCTTCTATCGATGTTATTGTTTCTAAGGAAGTAGGGGAGGGAGCAACAGTGACTAAAAATAGCGATGAAACCCTTATGCTTGCTGTTGCGCCGGTCAACAATGGCGGTGAGAGCCCGCGCTCTGAACGTCAGCAGATGAAGTACATAGTGCTCAAAGTCTCTGAGAAAAAGGTTATATATCAAGGGAGCTTTGAGGCGGGTTATGCCCAATGGATTGACAATGAAAATATAGAAGTTTTTAGCCCTCCTGGGATTGTGCGACCAGGACAAAATAAGAATGACTTGATTAAAATCATCAACGTCAATACCAAAGAGAAAATGAGTAAAACGCTCTACCTGGCGACACAGGAAGAGTAGGGAAGAGAGGTGGCTCTACGCCACCTTCAGTTTCTTGAATTTAGACTTTTCGAATTTGTCTTCGGCATAAGCCTTGGTGATCACCAAGGCTTTTGTTTTGTTGTCTGATGGCAACTCAAACATCGCATCGTTGATGATCGCCTCGCAAATCGAACGCAGTCCCCTGGCCCCCAGCTTAAACTCTACTGCCTTGTCGACAATATAATCGAGAGCTCCTTTCTTAAACTCCAGATCGATGCCTTCCATTTTGAAAAGCTTAGTGTACTGCTTTACCAGTGCATTTTTAGGATCCGTCAAAATCTTTCTTAGCGCTGATCGTGTTAGCGGATCGAGGTGCGTCAATACAGGAAGTCTTCCTATCAATTCCGGAATCAGTCCAAAGCTTTTAAGATCCTGGGCAGTGATGTACTGAAGGAAATTGTCTTTATCCATCTCACCAAAATCGTCACCTTTTTTAGAGCTAAATCCTATAGGGCGTGTATTAAGTCTGGAAGCAATGTTTCGTGCTATCCCGTCGAAAGCACCACCGCATATGAAAAGAATATTCTCCGTGTTGATGCTGATCATTTTTTGATCCGGGTGCTTACGCCCGCCCTGTGGAGGTACGTTCACGGCCGTGCCTTCCAGCAACTTCAAGAGTGCCTGCTGGACTCCCTCGCCACTCACATCGCGAGTGATGGATGGGTTGTCAGATTTTCGGGCGATTTTGTCCAGCTCGTCGATATAGACTATGCCACGCTCGGCCGCCTCCGTATCATAATCGGCTGCTTGCAAAAGCCTGGTGAGAATGCTTTCTACATCTTCACCTACATAGCCTGCCTCCGTTAGTACAGTGGCATCAGCGATACAGAATGGAACCTGGAGGATTTTCGCCAATGAGCGTGCCAAGTAGGTCTTACCGGTACCGGTCTCACCGACCATCACGATGTTCGATTTCTCAATCGTAATGTCATCGTCAGTCTTTTCCTGCATCAAACGCTTGTAGTGGTTGTACACCGCTACGGAAATGACCTTTTTGGCATCATCCTGACCAATGACAAATTGGTCAAGATGTTCCTTCATTTCCTTCGGCTTGATCAGGTTAAAATTAGGAGAGGAGATGTCAGTTTTGGTCTTGAGCTCTTCGGTCAATATCTGATTGGCCTGAGCAATACACTTGTCACATATGTGCGCATGAATCCCTGAGATCATTAAGTCTACGTCCTTCTTGTTGCGCCCACAGAATGAGCAAGTTACCTGTGCCATCTCCCTAGTTTTAACTTAAATATAATGATTATTTGTCTGTTTTGCGTTCGAGCACTTCGTCGATAAGCCCGTACTTCTTGGCCTCAGCGGCCTTCATCCAATAGTCACGATCAGAATCTTTCTCGATTTCGTCGTACGTTTTTCCGCTATGTTTTGCCAGGATATTGTACAAATCCTCCTTCACAGACAGTGTCTGCTTCAAGGAGATCTCCATGTCTGAAGCCTGACCTTGCATGCCTGACATAGGCTGGTGGATCATGATACGTGCATGGGGTAGAGCTGCTCTCTTACCGCTTGCTCCTCCTGCCAAAAGCACTGCACCCATAGATGCCGCTAGTCCCGTACAAATGGTGTTTACATCAGGGCCTACGTAGTTCATTGTGTCATAAATGCCGAGTCCCGCATAGACCGATCCTCCAGGGCTATTTACATAGAGCAGAATGTCCTTTTTGGCATCCACAGACTCGAGGAAAAGCAGCTGAGCTGTGATGATGTTCGCGATATTGTCATCTACCTGCATGCCAAGGAAGATAATCCTATCCATGATCAGACGGGAAAACACGTCGATTTCTCTGAAGTTAGTAGGTCGCTCTTCGATCACCGCTCGGGTCATGTTTTCGATCCATCCGGTGTACTGATCAAAGGTGTTTCCGTTTATGTTTTGGCCTTTTACGGCAAAATCTCTGAATTCTTTTTTATCCATTTTTTGTGAGGTTATTAGGGGTACAAAAAAACAAAAAAAGCCCTTAAATCAAAGGACTTTTCTTATACACGATCTTTCACTCACTTAGTTTAGGCTTTTTCCTTGTATTCGTCGATAGTGACGTCTTTAGCCTTGATGGTGATTTGCTCACGGATGTAGGCAAACACCTTATCGTTGAAGACCTTCTCATGAAGCTTCATGTAGTTTTGTCCTTCTTCCCCTTTCAGGTAGTTGTCAGCAAAGGCATCCATGTTGGCTTCCATCTGCTCTGACATTCCCATGCTTCCAAATTGCTGTCGGATCATGTCCTTGGCAGCGTCTACTACTTCCTCATGTTCTGCCTTGATGTCATGGTCTTTAGCGATCTTATTCTTGATCATCGACCACTTGAGGTCATTGGCGTAGAGTGGATATTCATTATCAATCGTCTCTTTGGTCAATTGAGTGTCGTTGGTCCTTTCCAACCATCTTTTCAGAAAGTCATCAGGCAATTCAATTTTCACCTTTTCCAGGAATTTATCCCGAATCTTCAAATCAGTGTAGCCATCGGTCTCCCGGCTGTAGTTATCTGCCAGCGTGCTTTTGATTTTTTCGATAAACTCCTCTTCGGTTTTTACCAGGTTAGGCCCAAACGTCTTATCAAACAATTCCTGGCCAATCTCAGCAGGCTCTACATGGTTTACGTTCTTCACTTCAAATTTCAGCTTGCCTTTTTCATAAGCAAAATCCCCAAGGAATCTTTTTCTTGCCTCATCGTCCTTGATGGTTTTGGCAGGATCAAATTCGATCACATCACCCTGTTTTTTGCCAATGAAGTTTTTCTGTGCTTTTTTCTCTACATCGTTGATGTCCAATAGAGATCCGTTTGCCTCTTCTCCTTCAGCAGATCCATCCAAAATCTGTCCATAGAGAGAGTCTCCGGCTACAGACACTTCAGGGTTGGTCATTTCACCAAATTGCTTTCTGATGTTTTCTACCGTTTCGTCGATCAGCTTTTGATCCACTTTGATAGTGTAGGTGTCTACCTTAAACTTCTTATCGATAGCCAGTGAAAAGTCAGAAGCCATACCGATGTTGTACTCAAAGTCAAACTCCTCAGTAGCCTCCCAGTCGATATCTGCTACTTTATCCAGATTGGGAAGTGGCTCTCCGAGAATTTGGATTTCATTTTCTTTGATGTAATCCATCACCTTGTGCGAAACCATATGGTTGATTTCGTCTACCAGGATAGATTTTCCATACATTTTTTTGATTACCCCTTGAGGTACCTTGCCAGGACGAAACCCTTTGATTTGGGCCTTTTTGCTGTATTCTTTTATTTTTTCGTCCACTTTGGGCTGATAATCCGCCGCGCCGAGATTGATTTTAATCAGCGCTTCGTTTTTAGAGATTTGATCTAATTGGATATTCAAAACGTAAGGGTTTTATTTCAAAAAGTCTTTTACGAAAAAACCCTCTAGCCTGACAAGATCAGGTAGAGGGTGTCACATTTTTGTGCGGATGGAGGGACTCGAACCCCCATGCCTCGCGGCGCTAGATCCTAAGTCTAGTGCGTCTACCAATTTCGCCACATCCGCGTGCTCGAAATTTTTGGAAGTGCAAAGGTATAGGTATTATTTTATTTCGCAATGCACGAGTTAGAATAAATTTTATTGTCTCGGTTCAGCCCTTATCACATTTCATAGGAGCGTATTTGTCAGTAATTTTGTTATACAATTCCCGGATATAAATTTTTGGATGGAGACGCAGGTGCTAATCAACGAAGAGGAGGAAAAAAAACAAATACTGAGCAGGTATAGGAAATTGCTTCGTCATGCGAAGCCCATGCTCAAGGATGGGGACGCTAAGCTCATTAAGAAGGCCTTCAACGCATCAGTGGAAGCACATAAGAATATGCGTAGAAAATCTGGCGAACCGTACATCTACCATCCCTTGGAAGTGGCGGATATATGTGTGGCTGAGATCGGGCTGGGTACTACGTCCATTGTGTCAGCATTATTACATGATATCGTAGAAGACACCCACTGGGAACTGTCAGACATAGAGAGAGAGTTTGGGTCAAAAGTCACCCGCATCATCGACGGCCTGACAAAGATTTCCGGCGTGCCGGGAGAAAGCATTTCGGAGCAGGCAGAAAACTTCCGCAAGATGCTGCTCACCCTGTCTAAGGATATGCGTGTGATTCTTATCAAGCTGGCGGATCGGCTGCACAATATGCGCACCCTGGACAGCATGCCTCGTCACAAGCAGCTAAAGATCGCTTCGGAGACCTTCTACCTTTACGCCCCCTTGGCCCATAGACTTGGCCTATATGCCATCAAGACCGAACTAGAGGATCTCTCAATGAAGTATCGGGAGGAGGAAGACTACAACGAGATTGAGAGAAAGATTAAGGAGACCAAGGTCGAAAGGGATCGGGTGATTAGGAATTTCGTGAGACCGATATTGAAAGCCATTAACGACCAGGACTATAAGGTGGAAGTCAAGGGTCGGCCCAAATCCATTTATTCGGTCGCTACGAAGATGCGCAAGCAGGAAATTCCATTCGAGGAGGTGTTTGATCTTTTTGCCATTCGGATCATCATCGATACCGAGCTCGAGAACGAAAAAGCCGCCTGCTGGCATATCTATTCTATAGTTACTGATTACTATCAACCCAACCCCGATCGATTAAGGGACTGGATCAGTATACCTAAGGCCAACGGATATGAGTCGCTACATACTACGGTGATGAATCGGGAAGGCACGTGGGTAGAAGTCCAGATCCGAACCAAACGAATGGATGAGATTGCCGAAAAAGGATACGCCGCCCACTGGAAATACAAGGACAGCAGTGCCAAGGATTCAGAATCAGCCCTCGATCAGTGGATTGGCAGAGTGCGTGAGTCGCTCGAGCAAAATGACTTGACGGCCATTGAGTTTGTAGATGACTTTAGGTCAAACCTCTTTCAGGAGGAGGTATATGCCTTTACCCCAAAGGGAAAACTGATCACACTGCCCAATGGAGCAACCGCACTGGATTTTGCATTTGATATTCATACGGAGGTGGGTGGAACATGTATAGGCGCCAAGATCAATAAAAAATTGGTTCCCCTCAATACGAAAATAAAAAATGGCGACCAGGTAGAAATCCTGACGTCTTCAAAACAAAAGCCAAATGAGGGCTGGCTAAAGATAGTGGTAAGCTCCAAAGCCAAGGCCAGTATAAAAGACTATCTCAAAGAAGAGAAAAAGCTCGCAGCAAGCCATGGCAAAGAGATTGTATTGAGGAAACTCAAGCATATTAAGCAGGATCTGAATAATAACACGATCAACCGTCTCACGGCCTACTTCGGATCCAAGACTCCTCTGGATTTCTTCTATGAGGTAGGCATCGGAAAAATAGATGCTAAGGAAATAAAAAGGATTGGTGAGGCCAAGCCGGAGACAGCCCGCAGGGCCAAAAAGAAATTTAATACGCCGGAAGAAATACTGGAGGCGAGCAAAAAAGCCAGCAATGCCAACAAGGATCTTTTGCTCATAGGCGACGATATGGATCTTGTCGACTACAAATACGCCAATTGTTGCAAACCCATACCCGGCGATGACGTTTTTGGTTTTGTGACGGTGAGTGAAGGAATAAAAATACACAGGACGAGTTGTCCCAATGCCACAGAGCTGATGTCCAACTACGGCTATAGGATCATCAAGGCCAAATGGACGTCCAAGCAGGAGATAGCATTTTTGGCGGGAGTGAAAGTGGTGGGCACCGACAGAATGGGGATGATCAAGGACATATCCGAGCTGATCACCAATGACCTAAAAGTGAACATGAGATCCCTGACCATCGATACGGACAATGGGATATTCGAGGGGAATATCCAGCTCTACGTGGATGACACCCTGCACCTTGATCAGCTTATTGCCAGGCTTTCAAAAATTGAAGGAATAGAAAGTGTCAACAGGTTTGACATATTTGAAGAATAATATTTTATAAAAACTATATTTGCGTGCCCAAGGGGTAAATACCTTAAATCTTTGAAATTGAGCGAATCACAGGATCATATTGAGTTGAAATCCAAAGTGTATGATGAAGTAAAAAAAATCTTCACCAGTTTTTTGGAGAGCAAGGGGTTGCGAAAGACCCCCGAGCGCTACGCGATCCTTGAGGAGATATATAGTAAGTCTGGCCATTTTGATGTGGAGTCACTTTACATCAGTATGAAGAACAAAAACTACCGTGTGAGCCGGGCCACCGTGTACAATACATTGGATCTGCTGGTAGAATGCAATCTGGTGACCAAGCATCAGTTTGGTCAAAACCTGGCACAGTATGAAAAGGCCTATGGCTTTCGGCAGCATGATCATATTTTGATGCAAGGCTCAGGTGATGTGCTGGAATTTTGCGACCCTCGCATCCAAAACATTAAGCGCACGCTCGAGGAAATGTTTGATATTGAGATCACCCATCATTCGCTCTACTTTTTTGCCAAACAAAAAGAGTCTAAGTAATATCTATTTATAAATGAAATTTGACTACTACCATAAAGATGGTATCCTGTTCATCACGTTTGAAGGTGACCTGATCGGTGAGGAAAACGGACCGGAGATCATCGAGATTGTAAATAACTCGATCAATGAAGGGGTGACCAAGTCCTCCATTGATATCTCTTCTGTGAGATACATCAACAGCAGCGGGATTGGGGTGCTGATAACCATCCTGACCAAGTTCAGAAACAAAGGCGGAGAGACAGTGATCGTCAATCCATCCGACCATGTAAAGAAACTATTAGCCATTACTAAACTCAACGCCATATTCACTGTCGTGGAAAATATGGATCAGGCCAAGGCCGAGTTGACTAAATAACTAAAACAATGTCAGTAGACGTATTGCTCGGACTCCAGTGGGGAGACGAAGGGAAAGGTAAGATCGTGGATTATCTTACGCCAAAGTATGATGTGATAGCAAGATTTCAGGGTGGCCCCAATGCGGGACATACGTTGAAATTCGGAGACACCAAGCACGTGCTCCATCAGATTCCATCGGGTATATTCCATGCGGGATCTAAAAATGTAATTGGAAATGGGGTGGTGCTTGACCCGATTACTTTCCAAAAAGAGATTATAGCACTTGAGAAATTTGAAAATTACGACAAGTCTGCACTATGCCTTTCAAAAAAGGTGCAGCTGATCCTACCAACGCACAGGGTATTGGATGCGGCTTATGAAAATGCCAAGGGTAAGGATAAAATTGGATCTACATTAAAAGGAATAGGTCCCACCTATACAGATAAGATTTCCAGAAATGGATTGAGAATTGGCGATGTGCTTTCTCCAAACTTCAAGGAAAAGTATGAAAAACTAAAGCAGCTGCACTTTTCGATTTTAGAGCGCTTCGATCATCAATTTGAATTGGATGAAGAAGAAAGCAAATTCTTTGAGGCGATAGAATTCCTGAAGCAGTTTGAACTAGTCGATAGCGAGTATTACCTCAATGGTAAAATCAATGAAGGAAAAAAAGTCTTGGCAGAGGGTGCACAGGGATCGATGCTGGATATTGACTTTGGTAGCTATCCATTTGTTACCAGTTCCAATACTACTACCGCTGCGGCCTGCACCGGACTCGGTGTTTCGGTCAAAAAAATAGGTGAGGTCT